>DALYYK010000456.1:0-2515 GCA_031983305.1 Candidatus Fimivivens sp.
GGGCGTGGCATGCAGCGGTCTGGAGATGAGCCAAAATTCGATGCGTTACTCCTGGACCGCCCAAGAAGTCGATGAAAAACTCAAGAAAATCATGGAGAGCATTTTCCATAACGTCTACAACGCCTCAAAGGAGTTTGGCGACGAGGGCAATTTGGCCATGGGCGCCAACATCGCAAGCTTCCTTAAAATTGCAGAGGCAATGAAATGGCAAGGCGTGGCCTATTAACGGCCCTCTTCAAATGGTACATACCCGCTGCACGGCGCTTTTGCGCCGTGCAGCTTTTTGCCAATATGTGAAAATACGCCGCTCGTTTCTAATAGGCCGTGTGATACATATTAAAATGGAAGTAATCACAGCTTGATTAAGAGCCAATCCCCTTTCGCGGCTCTATCCACACGGCATAGAACTGAATCTTACAGCCTGTTCCAAATCTAAGCCTGCGCCCACACGGGCAGCCGTCTTATGTGGCTTCGATAAGATATGACATCGCCAGAAGGGTGGGCGCGGGCTTCGTGGCTGACCCGTATGGATGATTGTGCGCTCTATCCCGCCGTCTCGTCGGGGATAATGCTGCCGCTTGCGCCAGTCAAAAGAAATCAATGGTCAACACGTCAGAATCAAGCGTCGCGGCAGAACAGGAGTAACGGCCTAGGCGTGGCACAAAAAAGAGGTCGGCGATTAATGCCGACCTCTTCTTTAAAATTAGAACTGCTATTACTGATGGCCTTCAGGACCGCCCATACCGCCAAAGCCGTATCGCCCGCCGGGAACACCCATTCCCCCGGGGCCTCCGGGTGTCATGCCGCCGCCCCCGGTTCCGGCGGTGATGGTCGAGATGAGGCTGCCCCCGCTGTGGACCTCGTAGCTTTCACCACTTTTGACGTTGGGTGAAGACAGGGCAAGGTACTGACAGCTTGTTGTGGGCGTAAAGGTGATCAGCGTCTGGCCGTCCTTTATCACCGCAATTTCTTGACCTGCCGTAATGCCGTAGTTCACAAACACATAGCTCTGGGTGGAATTACCGCTTGGGGTCGCGCCAACTCCTGTACCGCCGTAGATAATGGTGCCGCCCGTAAAGGTAGTGGTTCCGTCTGCGTCGAGCGCACCGTTATCGGGCGTGGAGTTGATAATAGCCACGATTGTTCCGCCGCTGATGGTGAGCGTACCGTTCGAGTCTATGCCGTCGCCACCCGATAAGAAGGTGATGCTGCCGCCGCTGATGGTTATATTATACGCGCCGCCTGCGGCAAAGTGATCCTTCCCGAACCGCCCGCCGCCTGCGCTCTGATCAGCGCCACCTGCCGCGTTCAGCGCGTCGTCGACAGTGACAAGATCGATGACGCCGCCGGCGATGATGATATTCGACGCCTCAAGACCCTCATAGGCCTCGGTGACCGTGATGGTGCCTGCGTTAACGGTCAGATTTCCGTCGGCGTGGATGCCATCGTCTCCCGAGGCGAGGGTGAACGCTCCGCCGTCAATCGTAATCGCTCCATTCGCGTGGATGCTGTCATCCTTACTGTCAACGGTAAAACTGCCGCCGGTAATCGTGATGTCGGTGGTGGCTTTGATTCCTTTGTAACTATCAGACGTGGCGTCGGAAGAGGCGGTTGTTCCTGTTGTGATATGAAAGTCTCCGCTTGAGAAGCTGACCGACGTATCGGCCTGTATACCATCATGTCCGGCGGTGACCGAAATGGCGCCGTTCTCAATGAGAATCCAACCAAGGGCGGCATCTTTCGTGTTGTTCGTCTGGATACCGTCGTTCCCCGCGGCGATATTCAAGTTTCCGTCGAGGATGGTGACCGAATCGTTGCCCCGCAGACCGTGGTTTACGGCATTTATCGTGATATCGCCGCTCACCATCAGCAGATCATCCTTGCTGCCGACACCATTATTAAAGCCTGCGTTGACAGTCAACGCGCCGGTTCCGTTGATGGTCAGGTCGTCTTTACAAAATAGGGCCGCGTTAGGTTCCTCTTCTGCGGCGTCGGCATACTTAAAGTTCGAGCCGCCATCGGTCAGGCTGTTCGTTGTTCCCGCTGCCAATGTGATAATCAGCTTGTCACATTGGGACGCATAGATGGGCGCGCCGGTCTTGTTGGTGACGTCGGCCTCATTGAGCACCAGATGCACCTTATCGGTGTTCGCGGCCATGACGGCAATTTGTCCATCGTTCAGCGTGCCGGAGACAACGTAGGTTCCTTCCGCCGTAATCGTGGCCACGCTGCCGTTTACCGTTACGCCGGTGCCGGCGACTGAGACAGAAGCCCCATTCAGCATTATTTTCGTGTCCGTTTCATGCCATGCGGTATTTGTGTCGCTGTCTGAGATATTTGACGAAACCGCCAGGGGGTTTGCGGGGGCGCTCTCCGCCGCAGACGAAGACGTTACTGGATTGTTTGCGCCGCCTACCTGAGCACATCCTGCAAAGCCGGATACAATGAGTAATGCGGAAAGTATAATTGCCGTAATTTTTATTTTCATGACAGCTCTCCTTTTAAAATTCCCCGG
>DALYYK010000457.1:0-2507 GCA_031983305.1 Candidatus Fimivivens sp.
AACCTTGTCTCCTTTTATCCTTTTTTTAATTTGCGCAACTTATTGTACCTTACCCGGTGGTGATTCAAATCAACCCTCACAGGGCAGAGGATATATCAAACAAAGCCCTTGGCGAAAGTGTATTCTGCCTGCGAAAATGGCGAGCTTGAATTATAGCGTATGTTTTGCTATTATGAAATCAGCAGTATACGATTACTAGAAATAAGTGTCATTAGAAATAAGGACATATATGAAAAAATATAAGGTATTAACGCAAAAAGAAATGGTTTTCCGGAAAATTTGATCCTCAAAATCTTGAAAATGCGTTGAATGCATATGCTGAGCAAGGTTGGAGAGTAATAAGCTGTGCAACTGCGGATATCCCCGGAGTTTATCTCTATATTGGAGCGCGACGAATAGGGCCGTATATCGCTGTGCATCAGAGCGTTGTGTTTGTTGAAGGGAATATGAAGGATGCGCAAAGAGGCGAATGGATTGCGTGTGATTTGAGGTTTGTATTCGGCGCACAGTTGAAATCTTTGCGGGATGTCAAGATCATCTTGCGGCTCAGGCAAGACGAAACAGTTCGATGCGATTCTTGATTTTACATATGAACGAAAGAGCAGATGGCTCGCGTTTAATGATGTGGCCTTCTGGGGCAAGGGGTGTCTGGCGAATAATCCTATAATGAATATCGACAAACCTGTGACAGATTAAGCGCGGCGGAGTAGGGGCGCAAAAGAAGCCGCGATCAGCCGACGTGAACCGACGCTAGAAGGGCGTCGCTTCAGATGTCGCAGGAAGTTCACAGATTGGGTGTGGTCCTTGGACATATAAAATCACCCTGGAGGCCAAAATAAGCATGAGATCAATAGCCGCCTTTTTATTTCTCTTTAAAGTATGGGAAAAGATCGCTGAAGAGAGCCGCAAAGCGGACCGCCGCGCCTTGACTTTGACGAGGCGGCACGGATGCTATTGGTACGACAAAAACGCTTATCAAAAACAAGGAGGAGTGCGCATGGTAGAACCTTATATTATGTTTAACGGACAGGCGTCAAAAGCCATCGACTTTTATGAGCAGGTATTTGGTGGCACGAACAAGCGCGTTATGCACTGGGGCGATGCGCCCGCCGCGCCGGAGTACCCTGTGGATGCGATGCAAAAGGACTGGATTTTGCACGGTGAAATTAATCTGTGCGGGACAAACTTTTCTATTGCTGACTGCGATCAATCTTTTTCACCCAGCCACTTTGTGTCGCTAATAGTTCGGCTTGGTACGCCGGAAGCGGTTCAACACGCTTATGATAAGCTGTCGGCTGACGGCGGACAGGTGTTGATGGAGATCGCGCCGCAATTCTACGCTAAGATGTATGCTTGGGTGCAGGATAAATTCGGGGTGAGCTGGCAATTAATCTGCGACTGACCGGTGCAGTAGGCAACGCATGCCGCTAAAAATAAAAGGTATCCGCTTTTTGGGCGGATGCCTTTTTTCTGGTTTTACATGTCGGGCGAATGGCCTGCTCGCAATGTGCAGCAGGGTAAGGTTTTGCCACACGCGCAGTCCTTGCCGCCAACGGCTGCGCCTATTTTGACCTAAGGTCCATCAAAGTACCGCGCTGAAATATAATTTTGACGCGGTGTTCCTGTTGTCGGGCATTGGATTGGCGTCAATTACCTTCGCTTTATTTTACATACCCATCTCTTGATCAATGATAATCGCCTCGGCCTCGACATTTTTAAGCTTTTTGAAATGAATATTCAGCGTATTACAGATTCTGTCAGGGCTCGAGCAATCATAACAGCGATCTCCCTTAACCGCGCAGGGTGTTTTAAAGCCAAACCGCTTGGCGTTCTTTGGCGCGGCAATATTTCGTGCGCGCCAAATGGCCTTTTCGAGCGTGGGCTCGATCTTATTAGTGCTAAAAACAAAAAACACGCGCTTATGTCCGAATATGGAACCGGCCACCCGGTTGCCGGTTCCATCTATGTTTACCAGCTCGCCGGTCTCGGCCACGCCGTTCACCGAGGTGAAAAAAACATCGGTCAAAAGCGCTTTTTTGCCAAGCTCGAGGAATTCAGCGCCGGAGTGGGACGCCGGATTGATCACCGTATTATTTTTTGATAAAAGCACCGCAAGATTCATCGACGCGAGCGTTGCGGAATCGCCAAACCCGACGGTCACGCCGTTCACCGTGTCAACAAGATATTTGACCGCGTCGTCGGGTGTTTCAAAATATGAGACCTTGTAACCCTTATGGGTCAGCGCCTGAATTAATTTTTCATGCTTCATGAATCGATAGCCTCCTTTTTAATCAGCGATCTTGGCGTTCAGCCTATATTCATTCTATAGTTGAATCAGTAAAAATATAGCATGCTGTGTTGGCTATCACCCGTTTATGATGGCGCGTTGTGCGGTTGCGCAATATTTTAAGGCTTGCAGGATATATCGCCCGCAAGCCTTAGCCGTATCTTGAACAGCGATTGCGCAAAGCGCGCCAAAACCGTAGTTTCGGCGCGCTTTGCGCGGG
>DALYYK010000458.1:0-2471 GCA_031983305.1 Candidatus Fimivivens sp.
TCGGGCCGAATATTCTGGTTTATCATCGCGGCGCTGTTCTTAGCCAATATATTTCTGATGATTTTTGGCTTCACCGGCATCAAGCTGTTTGCCAAGGTAGTCGAGGTACCCAAGTTTATTCTGATGCCCGTCATCATCATTCTGTCGGTCATCGGCGCGTTCGCCATCCAGAGCAGCGTTATGGATGTTTACTGGATGCTCGGCTTCGGCGTGCTGGGTTATGTGATGAAGATGTACAATATCCCGGTGGCGCCCACGATTCTGGGTGTTATCTTGGCGCCGCTGATCGAACAAAATTTTCGCCGCGGCATGTCGATGTCCGGCAACAATGTAGGCATTTTCCTGCTGGATATCGTGCGTCATCCGATCTCGCTCGTGCTGCTGCTGGCTACGGTATTTATGCTGCTCAGCTCAGCCGGCGCGTTTAAGCGATTCTCGGGCAAGAAGGAAAGCGCTAAGACTTAACACAAGACCGACCGAGGCTTTGACCGATTATATTCGGCCGCACAGCCTTTTGACGCGTAAGATGGTTTATGCGTCCGAACAGTGAACATAACCTGCGGTAGCGGAGCGGCATAAAGGTTTGCCGGTTACCGCAGGTTTTTTGCGCTCCAAATAAGTTGATATAAAGGAGAATGATGATATTATGACAACAGTACGCATCCCCGGGCTGGACAAGGACGTGTGCCGTCTGTCGCTGGGAACCGGATGGTTCGGCAGCGACAACGAGGCGGGAATTCACCGGCTACTCGACGCCTATGTCGAGCGGGGGGGGAACATTCTTGATACCGGGCGGTTCTATAATGGCGGCAAAAGCGAGCCGGTTGTTGCCCGGTGGCTGCAAAAAACGGGCTGCCGTGACCGGCTTGTGATCACCAATAAAGCCTGCCATCATTATGTCGATGAAAATAATGTGCACCATATCGAGCAGTCGCGCGTGCGGCCGGAATGTATCACCGAAGATCTGCTCTACAGCCTCGATAATATGCAGCTCGATCACTTCGATATCTATCTTCTGCATCGGGACGATGAGAGCCAACCGGTCGAAGGGCTGATGGATCGTCTTGAGCAGCACCGGCTGGAAGGGCGTATCACCGCTTACGGTGTGAGCAATTGGTCGATTCCGCGGATTGGGCAGGCGCAGGCCTACGCGCAAAAAATGGGGTATCAGGGCCTGTGTGTCAATAGTCCGTCCTTTAGCCTTGCGACGATTGTTAAGCCGCGTTTTTACGGCTGCGTCTACGCCGACGAGGATTATATGGCATGGCATCGTGACAAAAAAGTTCAGTTGATCGCGTGGGCCCCGCTGGCGGTTGGTTTTTTTGCCGACGTTTATAAGCGGGACGGCAGCGCGCCCGCGGATATTGTCAGCACCTATTTTTGTCAGGAGAATTTTGAAAAGCTGGCGCGCGTACAGCTTATGGCGGCGGAAAAGCGTGTTGAGCCGATTCACATCGCGCTAGCCTACGTGCTCAACCAGCCGATTCCCGTTATTGCGGCCATCGGCCCGCGCACCGAACAGGAGCTGCGCTCCCTAATGCCTGCCGCCGCGCTGCCCCTGACCGGCGAGGAGCTCGAATGGCTTAAAAGCGGCAGATAACGGACGTTTTGCTACGGGGCCATGCTCCTGACGGTCGGTCGTCTGGTGTTTCGCCATGCGTTTCACATATCATCCATCACGATCGACAAGCGCATCATTATCATAGTAGGCATTTAAAAAAGCTTGATCAAGACTTTCAGTTTTGCACAAACTTCAAACAAATTTTTCAATAGACAGAGCGCTTCGATTTCATATGGAATCGAAGCGCTCTGTAGTCTAAAATTCAAAGAATATGCGAGGTATTATACCGACGTTTTATCCCCAAATGGCATTGGCGTCGGTTGCGCTTCTGCTCAGACGCGAAAAATCAGTTTTAATAAAGCTTAAAGTTGCCAGCAGCAGAAATACCAACCCGATGCCTACGATAATGATAAAGGTCAGAAACGGCGTAATCACAAAGCCGTTGATCGAAACGACTAAACCTTCGTTGAGAAGCTCCGCAGTCGAGAGTCCAGTTTTTTCGAGCGCAACCATACGGAAAAAGGCGGTCGCATAGGTCATGGGGTTCAGGTAGGCAACAAACTGAAGGCTGGCAGGCAGCATGGACAAAGGGATATAAGCGCCCGAAAGAAAGGTGAGGGGCATTGTCACCGTTGCTTTGATAATCTGAAAGGTTTGCCCGTTGCGCACCTTGGTCGCCATAAACAGTCCAACCCCCGAAAAGACAATGCCGATGCATATCATGGTTAACAAAATATAAAACGGCGTTTTCCAAGAGGTGAACTTGATGCCTATGAACAACCCTACCACCAAAATCATCAGTCCTTGCAGCGTGGCGACGGTGGCGGCCGAGAGCATCTGCCCCATAGCAACCGAGAGCCGTCTGGCGGGGGAGACCAAAACCTCTTTCATAAATCCGCTGACCATATCG
>DALYYK010000459.1:0-2464 GCA_031983305.1 Candidatus Fimivivens sp.
CCGTTGCGCCGGTGAGGCCTGCGGGGCCGACGGGACCAGGCAGGCCTTGGGGACCGGTCAAGCCCGCCGGTCCGGCAGCACCTTCGGGGCCGGTGGGCCCCAGTGCGGGACCAGTCGGGCCAGTGGGGCCGATCGGTCCGGTGGGCCCGTAGAGCACAGGCGTCTGCAAAGCGTCCGACAATTTACCGTTGAGCAATATCTGGTTTTCCAGCACGGCCTGAATCAGGCTGTTGGCGCTGGCGCTCACATCCAACACATCCGCAAGCGTTGCTGGATCAGCCAGTCCCACAAGGGTTCCGACGGCATATTGAATCTTTTCGCCCTCCGCGTTGAGAACATGGCTCAAAGACAGTTCTTCCGCGGCGATGGAGGCGATAATCTGGTTGATGGCCGTTTGTCTTGTCAGCCCGGGCGTCAAAGGATATTGCGGCAGAGACATAGTAACACCCCCATCGTCAGCTCAGACGCTGAATCATCAGCGTAGCGCCCGCGCCGGTAGCCAGTGTCAGGTTAAGAGACGCGCCCAAAACCTGCAATTGCACCGTCGTCGGTGCGGTGATATGGAGCAATATTTCGTTGGAATAGTTTGAAAGGCTGATCAGAGGCGCGACGGTTGACGCCGTGTTGGCGACGCCGTTTATCATAAGGCGGGTGCTCAGCAGAAGCGCCGCCGTTGTATTGAGCGCATATGAAATACGATAGAGACCCGACTGAGAAATTGTAAAGGTCGTGTTGGCGCCATCTACGGTGATGCCCGTAGGCAGTATCTGCCCTGAGGGCAGCGCAACGGGCGTACCGCCCGCCGCCGCTGTCAGCGGGGTAGCGGACGCATAGGCAAAAGCCGAGGTTGCGGTGGTGTTAAAGCCGGTCGGGCCGATCGCGCCGGTCGGACCGGTGGGGCCGGTGGGTCCGGTGGGGCCGGTAGCGCCCGTCAGCTCAGAAGAAGCCAATGCCTGCTGCATTTTAGACTTTAGAAAAAGCTGATTATAAGATGCGCTTTGCAATAGGTTTTGAACACTGGTATTGGCATTCAGCAGGTCTTCGATCGTCGCGGCAGGCCCTGTCAGCCCGGGCAGGGTTCCCAGAATATATTGAAGCTTTTCACCCTCGGCATTAATGATATGACTAAGCCCCAATTCCTCCATCGCGATGGAAGATAATATTTGATTCACCACATCTTCTCGGGTGAAGTTCGCATTCTGAGGGAAGGAAGGTTGTGACATTTTGTCGCCTCCGAATCAGATAATTTGTGGTGTGCGGATGTGTGGCATCAGGTACACTGAAACAGCCGTCTGAAGGTGATACGGCCTTTTTTAATGCAGATACCCTTGGGTGCGCGTACCAGGAGGCTTGCAAAGCAAGGTGACGCTGGGCAGGGCATATGAAGGATTGAACTGCCCTGAAGCTCAAAGGATTTTTGATCGCAAGTTTGACAGAAGATATGCGATATGGGTGACTGATCCCGGCAGGTGATTAACAACTCCAACAATTCAACATTTCTGTTTGCTTCGCAAATGCCCAGCTCCAGACAGACGCTAACCTTAAAGCTGCCCGAGCGGGGGAGTCTTATTTTTGAGGCGTCGGCGCCGATAACGCCAAAGTCCCGGTCAGAACAGTCGCCGTCAGCGTGCCACGCGACCGCGCCGTTGCAGTGATATAAGCCGCCGATGGCTGTAAAACGAGGCGCATGATCCTGCCAGTTAGGTGTGCAGGCGCATGGCGTATTGCAGGTCAGCGGGCAAGGTGACACAGGCGGACAGGACGGTACGGGCGGGCAAGGCGACATAGGCGGAATCGGCGCGGGCGAAGATTTTGGCAGATACTCCAACACCCGATCCATCTTGTTTTTTAATATCAGTTGGTTTTGCATCACCATTTCCAGCAGGGATGTGACGCTTTTGTTCACCGCCAGAAGCTCGTCGTGATGCGCTTTGCAGTTCTTGCAGGGCGCACAGCCTGTACATACAGGACATCCTGTGCAGCCCGCGTAAAAGTCACAGGATGTGCAGGATGTCCTGCCAAGCACATGTTGAATTTTTTCACCTTCGGCATTGAGGATGTGACTGAGTGCCAGCTCTTCCATGGCGATGGAAGACAATATCATATTTAAAACCTGCTCACGCATAAGATCCAGATTCGGCAGTGGAAATTCAGGCATGGACACAACACACACCTCCTCAGAACAATCTATGCTTTGCACTTATTTTTGTGCTCAAGCAGATCGCTGATCAGCCCTAGAACGCAGCTAAGATATAATAGTGTGGTGACGGCGCGGGGCGCAGGCAGTGCGATCGGGTGTTTCAAACGTTTTAAGATAACAATGTCTCAGCTTTAATTTAGCAGGTTGATCCCGGACGACCAGCGTCAGTCAGGCAAGCCGTTGGATAACGCATTCGCGCCCAGACCCGCCATCCTCAAATGCAAACGGAATATATTGACAAAAACAGCGCCGCTATGATAGTCT
>DALYYK010000460.1:0-2455 GCA_031983305.1 Candidatus Fimivivens sp.
TTAATGGCGTCGGCAGAAGTCGCGACGCCTGACGCAGCGGGCGAAGCCGCAAAAAAAGACCCGCCGCACGCGTTCAACCCCAGTAACAGAGCAGCGAGAAGCGATAGCGCTATCATCTTTTTCATACGAATACACCCTCCAAATTTCGGATGCCCGCGCTGATGCAAATCCGCGAAAGACCGCGTACGACAGCAGTACCGATTTAGTCAAAAAAATATTTTCTGAGTCGATTGCGCCTCAGACAATTTACATTCTATATTGTATTTGTCAATGAGCGATTGTATGTTAAAAACGACCGCTTCAACCTTTTAATCGCTATTTGAACATCTGCGCGCGTCCAGACCGTTTTGTTCCAGAAGCTTGAAGAGGTCATCGGGCAGAGGGGCCGACAGGCACAGCTCTTGTTGGGTGACCGGGTGATTAAACCGCACATTGGCGCAATGCAGCGCCTGTCTTTGAAGGTCGGCATTTTCGCCACCATAGAATGCATCTCCCAAAAGCGGATGCCCGACTGCCGCAAAGTGCGCGCGGATCTGATGCATACGTCCGGTGTGCAGCGTGCATTCCACAACGGTCAGGCGGTTGTTCTGAGCCAACACACGGTACTCGGTGCAGGCGGGTTTTCCGTCGTTACGCACCACCTGACGGGGCTCGTAGGGCGTCTCGCGGGTCAGCGGCAGCGTTATAAAGCTATGCGGTGCTAAAACTCTGCCCTGCGCCACCGCGATATAGCGCTTATCGATATTTTGCCACAGTCGCGCCGCCGCAAGCTGGTGCTTGGCCGTCACCAGCGCGCCGCTCGTGTCGCGGTCCAGCCGGTTCATCGCGCGGAACACGCCCTCGGCGGTGTTTTCAAGCGTGTCGGCAAAATGTCCGCCCGAGCGGTGGCACACCAGTCCGGCGGGCTTGTTATAGACGGCAATGTCGGCATCCTCATACAGCACCGGCACAGCCGTATCGCTGGCCGCTCGCCTGACCGCCGGTTGCGGTAGCGTCACGGTCAGCGTCTCGCCCAGCTTTAGAATATAGGTTGAGCGCACCCGATTACCCGCGACACAAAGCCCGTTCTCGGTCTGCTTGAGTGCGACGATCAGGCGCTTGGAATAGCCCTCAGCCAGCAGGCGCTGCTGCACGCTTTGCCCGCCAGCGTTTGCGGAGTATGAAAACTGCCGCGCATCCGCCGGTGTGTTATTCATGGGTCAGCGCCTTTCTGGGCCACGGGAAGCGCTTGCTCTCCGACAGGATCAGCCCTGCGAGTGTCAGCACCGTGCCAAGCGCCGCCAGCCCGGTAATCTTTTCGTGCAGAATCAAAGCGGAGGTTACAACGGTGATGACTGGCACCGCGTAAATATAAACGCCGGTTTTGACCGCCCCAAGCAGCTTGACCGCCGCGCCCCATGTCACAAAGCACATAGCTGAAGCACCCAACCCCAAAAACAGCAGGTTAAAAAGGTTCACCGGGACCAGCAATTGCGCTGTGTCGGGGCTAAAGTCGAGCACGAGCAGCGCGGGCAGCATAAATATAAGCCCATAAAAGAAGGCCTTGCGCGTCGTTTGAATCGTGGTGTAGCCAAAATGGCTGATCTTTCGGGTCAGCACCGAATAGAAGGCCCATGTCACCGCGGCGAGCGCCGAGAGAATATCCCCGGTGGGATTGAGCCGTAAAACAGCGCTGCCGTTAAAGCTGATCAGAAAGATGCCGGTCAGCGCAACGGCAAAGCCCACGAAAAACTGCGGGCGCAGGCGCTCGCCGTCGAGAAAAAAATGTGCGAGCAGCGCGATCAAAAACGGGCTGATCGACACAATGACCCCGACGTTGGAGGCTAACGTATAGGTTAGCGCAATATTCTCAAGCAGAAAATAGAGCGTCACGCCGCACAGCCCTGCCGCCGCGAAGTAGAACTCCTGTTTTTTGTCGGTGATTTTAAGCCTTTTGGGGCATGCAACCCAAAGCGCCAGAAAGCCCGCGAGAAATCTTAAAAACAAAATCTCGAGCGGCGAAAAGGCCCTGAGCAACACCTTGGTCGATATAAAGGTGGTGCCCCAAATAAAAACGGTGGCAAGTGCGGTCAGGTGACCGGTTAACTGATCTTTTTTCTCCATAAAAACCTCTCATTCCTGTGTCGGGTTGGGCGCGTTCTTAAAAATATTCATATACTGCCTTGGCGTCAGCCCAATGAATTTTTTAAAGAAATTAGAAAAGTGGCTCTGGTCGCTAAAACCGGTCTGCAAAGCGGCCTCCAGCGGCGGTACGCCCTGCGCCAGCAGGCTTTTGGCCCTGTCGACGCGAATCGTTTCTAAATAACCATAGGGCGAAATGCCCTGCCATTTGGTAAAAGCGCGCAGCAGCGTATATTTTCGCAGGCCGGTCAAACCACATAGATCGTCCAGTGTAATACGCTGCGCATAATGCGCCTCTAAAAAGCTGCGGACGGTTTGCAGCGTCGGCTCGGGC
>DALYYK010000461.1:0-2447 GCA_031983305.1 Candidatus Fimivivens sp.
GTTCACTCAGAGGCAATCGCTGTTTGAATTTTTGGGCGATAAGGTGCTGGTAGCGGGCTTTGAACTGCCGGCTGAAATGTACGATACGCTGGACAAGGCAGTTATTACAACCGGCGAGGTTCAATTCGCCATCGCACAGCAAAATGAGCTGGTAAACCAGCTTGCTAACCAGCTCGGCATATTGCCCGACGGCATCGCCGCCGGTGTACAGGGCTTTTTTATGATGCTTGAAAGCTCGCTGGGCTATATCGGCGAGGCGCGTTTCAATCGATCTGCACGCTGCTTGACCTGCTTCAGGTCAGCGAGCTGACGGCGAAGGCGTCGGCGCAGATGCTGACCCTTATGGCGCAGGACACGGGTAGCGGCGGATTTTTAAGCACGCTGATTGGCGGATTGGGAGTAGCCGCAAGCGCAGGAGGGTTGGTGGCGGCAACAGGCGCCACCAACAACAGGAGCTGTGGCAACAGGAGCTGCGGCTTCGGCAGGGGGCACTTTGGCACTCGGAAGCCTTGGCGGTCCACCGGGAATAGCCTTGGCGCTGGCCGCGCTTGCGGCGATGGCGGCTGTCGGCGTGGGGGTCAGTAATGCCAACAAAAAGAAAAAGCAAATGGAATCCGCCGAAGGCGTCACCTCGCAAATTGGCAAGCTTAATTATTCCGATAAGGACGTGCGTTTGGCCCAACACCATGCGCTTATGGACAACAGAAGGGACTGGCGCGACAGCATGGAGGAGGCGCAGGCGTTGACACGAATTCAACCCTTCACGTCCGACACCGCCGCGACCGATACGATGATTGACCTGCTCAGAAAGCTGGTGGACAAGCCGCTTGACCGTACTGTAAAGAGCGAGGTTGTCATTCAGTCGTTGTACGCAAATCAGACGATGTCCGAGTTCAGGGACATGCTCATCGCGCTGCTCAAGTACGACGAGCAACTTTCGATCTAATTACCTGCAAAACCGTAAAACAAGCGCCCGTTCTTTCGTGACGTTATCAATTTGCGGGATAAATCCACCCGCCCAAACGAAAAAAGCAAAAATACAAATAAATTAAAGACCATACAAGGAGGCTTACCGCTATGCCAAAGCTACTCACCAAGCTGCTGCGCGAGACGCAGGATGCCCACGCCAAGCGCGCGGCGCAAAGCGCTGAGGCGCGCCGCTATTACGACAACCAAAACGCCGTCTGCCGCACCGGCGCCGCTGCCATCGCCGAGGTCAACGGCTATCTGCGCAAGCTCGGCAAAAATCCATTGCACTCGGCGGACAACCGTATCCCGACCAACTGGCACCGCATCCTCACCGACCAGAAGGTTGGCTATCTGCTGACTTATCCGCCGCAGCTCGACGCGCCCGGCAATGAACAGGCAGCTGCCGCGCTGTGTAAGGCGCTCGGCGGCGACTACCCGAAGGTCGCAAAGCTCTTAGCGCTGGACGCCACCAACTGCGGCTCGGGCTGGCTGGCCTACTGGTACGGCGAAAACGGTGCGTTCTGCTACTGGCCGGTGCCGCCCGAGCAGGTTAGGGCGGTCTACGCCCCCGATTCGATCAGGCCGCGTTTGCAATATCTGATCCGCAGCGCGGCGGCATCCGACGGTAAAACCACGCGGCATGAGCTTTGGAGCGACCGCGACGTGACCTATTATATGGCGGAAAACGGCGTGATCACACGGGACGCCGCGATGGGTGAAAACGGTGTGATGCCGCACAGCTATGGCGAAATTCCGTTCATCGAATTCCGCAACAACGGCGACGGCACCGGCGATCTACCGATGTATCGCGCGCTGATCGACGCGATTGATAAACTCATCTCGGGCTTTGCCAACGACATCGACGACATGCAGGAGATTATTTGGGTCATCAAAAACTATGCGGGCGAGACGGCCGAGGTCGATTATGACCGCGATGGCAATCCGATTGCGCGCGAAGTAGATCTCTTGCAAAAGCTTAAGACCAAAAAGCTCGTCAGCGTCGATGGCGACGGCGGCGTTGATACGCTGCGCGGTGAGATTCCGTATGAAGCCCGCCGCGCATTCCTCGATATTCTGACGCGACAGCTCTACGTCTCGGCCATGGCGGTCAACCCCTTCCCCGATACGATCGGGCAGGCGAGCGGTGTTTATATCGACTTTTTGTACTCGCTGTTGGAGCTCAAGGCTGGGCTGATGGAGACGGAATTTCGCAGCGGCTTTGACGCGCTGGCAAGAGCCGCGCTGCGCTGCCGCCGTTTGCCTGAGACGCCGATCGAGCAGGTGTGGACCCGCAACAAGCCTCGCAACGAGGCCGAGGTGGTGCAGATGCTGCGCGATACCGCCCCCGAGGTGCTCTCGAATGAAACCAAAACCAAAGCCCACCCGCTGACCGAGGGATGGCAGCAGGAGCGGGAAAGAATAAGACGCGAACAAAGCGAAAAGTAAAAAATAGAACAGGGGCCCCGCCGCATTAAATG
>DALYYK010000462.1:0-2443 GCA_031983305.1 Candidatus Fimivivens sp.
TGGAGTTGGAGGTGATGATCTCGACGATCATACCGGTCTGTACCTCGGTGTCGATTGAGACGATCTTGCCGTCGATGCGCGCACCGGTCATGCGGTTGCCAACCGCTGAGTGGATCGCATAGGCAAAATCCAGCACGGTAGCTCCGGCCGGCAGGCTGATGACGTCGCCTTTGGGGGTAAACACAAAGACCTCCTCGGGCGCGATGTCAGATTTGATCGAGCTGACAATATCCTCGGCACCCTCGCCGTCCTGCTGGTTCTCGATGAGCTGGCGCACCCAAGACAGGCGCTCCTCGAGCTTATCCTTGCCCTGAATGCCGACCTTATATTTCCAATGTGCCGCAATACCGTATTCCGCCGTGTAATGCATATCCCAGGTGCGTATCTGCGTCTCGAACGGAATGCCTTCCTTATCGAACACGGTGGTGTGCAGCGACTGGTACATATTCTGCTTCGGAGTCGAAATATAATCTTTAAAGCGATTCGGGATCGGCCGAAACATATCATGGATAATGCCCAGAATGTTATAGCACTCGATGACCGAATCGACGATGATGCGCACGGCGTAAATATCAAAAACCTCGTCAAAGCCGCGCCCCTGCATATAGACCTTGCGGTAGATGCCGTAGATGCTCTTAACCCGCCCCTCGATATAGGCGTTGGGGTGCTCGGATTTGACGCGCTCAAAAATGCGCTGCTTGATGCTGGCTAAAAACTGCTGGCGCTGCTCGCGCGCGGCAAGCTGGCTTTCAATCTCGGCGTAGGCGATCGGGTCTAAGAAACGCAGCGAGATATCCTCAAGCTCTTCTTTAATGCGGCGGATTCCGAGGCGGTCGGCGATTGGGGCGTAGATCTCCATCGTCTCGAGTGCCTTGTAGCGTCGCTTTTCGTCGGCGAGGTATTGAAAGGTTCTCGCGTTGTGCAGACGGTCGGCCAGCTTGATGATGACGACGCGGATATCCTGTGCCATCGCCAGCAGCATCTTGCGCAGATTCTCAGACTGCTGTTCCTCCTTCGAGGAGTACGGAATTCTTCCCAGCTTGGTCACGCCGCCCACCAAAAGCGCCACATCGTTGCCAAAACTCTTCTTGATGGTCGCCATCTCGATATCGGTATCTTCGACCACGTCGTGCAGCAGCGCGGCGGCGACCGATTCGGTGTCCATGCCGAGCTCGACAAGAATTTTGGCGACGGCCAGCGGGTGGATGATATACGGCTCACCCGAGCGGCGTTTCTGCTCGCCGTGAGCGTCGGCCGCCATCTGGTAGGCGCGCTCAATGACCTCCAGATTATAGCTTTTGCCGGTCTGAAGAATAAAGCTTTTTAAATCTTCGATTGAAAATGATTGGCTGTCATTCATAATTGTTGCTGTAAGCTCCTTATAATCGAAGAATGCTCAAGCTGTACGCGGGCGGCTGTGGGGTTCACCGTCAGAACCATAGCCTCCTGCGAGACGGTTTTTTGTAACAGACCCAGCTCCTGCAACACTTCAAGTGCGATACGGTAGCGTAAATAATCAATCGGCTCCTGCCGGATGATGTGGCAATAGAGCGCGTTGGATGAAAAATTGACCGACCCCTGACGCTTGACATAGCGGTATACGACCGCCACCTCCTCACGGGTGGGGATCAGCGCGGGGCTTAGATCCTCGCGGCGCAGATAGCTGTCATAACGCTGCTCGCCCTGTACCAAAAGACCCATGTCGCTGTTTGAAAGCCGGATGCCTTTAAGCTTGAGCGAAACGCTCTGCTGCCCCTGATAATCATTGATCGAGGCTGAGAACGCGATATCGACCGCGTCGCCCGCGACGGCGCAAAAGCCGTTTGGACGGGCGGTAAAGCATAAAACGTTAAACCGAACGCCGTCCTTGACAAGGCACAGCTTGCAGTATTTGCCCTCCGAGAGTGGCAGGACGCGCTCTAATTGCGCGTCGGCCACCATAAAGACCGGCGCGGGGTTCTGGCTGCCGAACGGCTCTAAGCATTCTAAGCCCTTCACCTGCGCCACCGTCAGCAATGCGGGCGGTACAACGCTGTCTACCCTCAGGCGCAGCGCCGGCATAACGGGATAGTGGGCAGCGGCAAAACGCTGCAAGCCCGCGTTAAATTCCGGCAACCGGGCGGTGTCGAGCGAAAAGCCCGCCGCCATTGGATGCCCGCCGTAGCGGGTCAGGCAATCGGCACAGGCGGCCACCGCCTCAATCAGCGAAAAGCCCTCGACACTGCGGCCCGAGCCTTTGGCGCTGTCCCCCTGCGTTGAAACGAGCAAACAGGGCTTGCCAAAGCGTTCGACCATGCGGGAGCAGACGATGCCCACAATGCCCGCGTTCCAGTCCTCGCCAGAAAATAACAGAATCCTGTTATGTATTAACGACGGATCGTCCAGCAGCTGCGCGGCGATGTCGTCGGTGATCTTTTTTTCGTCGGTTCGGCGCTGCTGGTTG
>DALYYK010000463.1:0-2441 GCA_031983305.1 Candidatus Fimivivens sp.
GCCGGATTTGATGTTGTCCGCAGTCGCCTGGGCGCCGTCGATCTTCAGCGCCTTGACGGTGTTGTTGAGCGAGCCAAGCGAGATATAGCCGATGGCGTAGGGGTTCCCCGCCACGCTGGTCATCATGACCGAGGTGCTGTTGGTGATCGAGGCTTCTTCGGTGGTGTTGTCGATCTTTTTACCCTCGGCATTCTTCTGCTCGATGCCGATCAGCTCGATGAACGCGCCGCGCGTGCCCGACCCCTCCTCGCGGGAGATGACGGCGATGCTTTTTGCAGCGTCAAAGCTGGATGCGGCCGAGGACGGCGCTACCGAAGAGGGCGCGGCCGAAGGCGAGGGTGTTGTGGATGAACTGGCAGTGTTAGCGCCGCAGCCCGCCAACGCGGTTAGCGCCATAGCCGAAATTAAAGCGGCCGAAATCATTTTTTTCATTCTAAATAAGCTCCTTTATTCATTCTGTTCTTTTATTCTTTGGATTGTCTTTAGTTTAAAAAATAAACGTAAAGTCTAAAAGCGGCTTTATGTTAAATCGAGGTAAAGTGCTCTGATATCAAATGTTTTTAACTGAATGGCCCAAATGGCGCTTGCAGGTTGGCACAAGGCAACGATGATATAAAGAGCGCTGATCGCCGCGGTACAGTGCGATGATACCCCCTGCGGCAAGCCGGTTAGCCAAGTCACATGGGTCTGAACGGCCTTCTCGCTAAAGCACACAAAGCGTTTTGTGCAAACCCACAGGCGGCAGATCAGGATATCCGTCTTAACGGCTGGAGTCAAAAGCCAAATCAGCTTGAGGCTGTATTTGCTTATATTGTTGTCCCTTTATTGGGTTTTAATATTTAATGGGGAATAATGGTTGACCGCTCCGCAGCAAGCCCCTATAATAGACTTATTAAAAATGCCTTATATCTTTTAATTTGCGCATTGCCAATAGGCAGCGCTTTTATATTTATTAAAACTTAACGGGGTGTCTTCATGCAGCTTGATATCTCAGTCATTCTCATCGAGGCGGCGAAATTCTGCACGCTGCTTTTTATCGGCTTTGCCGCCGTCAAATCGCGTGTTTTCAGCCATGAGAGTCTCGGGACGCTGTCGGCTTTCGCGCTGAAAATTTCTTTGCCGGCCCTGATCGTCACAGCACTGCCCGCCGCGACCACGCGCATCATGCTGCTTCAGGCGCTGCCGCTGCTCGCGGTGCTGCCGGTGTGGTACGCCCTTTTGGCCCTCGGCGGCGTGCTGACGGCAAAGCTGTGCAAAATGCCGCCGAATACCGCCCGCGTACATATTGTGCAATACCTGATGGGCAATATCGGCGTGATGGGTATGATTTTGGTGCTCGCGACGCTTGGCGACAGCGCCGCCATCTATATGGCCTCGATCTATTTTGTCGATCAATGCGTGATGTGGACCTTTTGCGAGAATCTCTCTTATCCCGTTGAGGAGCAGCGGACATTGAGCCTTGCCTCGCTGAAAAAAGTGCTGACCATTCCGACCATGATCGCGTTTTTTATCGCGCTTACAATGGTTCTGCTCGACTGGCACCCCGACAATTTTTTCATCGACGTGCTGACCGAGTTAGGCCGTACCTCCAAGTCGATTGCGATGATCTTTATCGGCGGAACGCTGGCTACGCTCGATTTCAAGCGTCTGCGACATCTCAACGGTATTTTGTGCATTGTCGGCTTTAAAATGCTGCTGCTGCCGCTGTTGGTTTTTTGGGCGACCGGGCTGCTCGGGGACTTTTTAAATTCGACGGCGCGTTTGGTGCTGACGCTCTCCTCGGCGCTGCCCTGTTTGTTCGCCATGTCGATTCTCGCGCGCAACAACGGCACCGACTACGAATATGCGACTATGTCGGTTTTTGTCACGACGATGGCCAGCATGGTCACCATTCCGTTTATATCCTGGCTGATCAACCTGATGATGTAGCCCGGTTTAAAAGCGCGCCTGTTGCGCGTCAGTGTTAAAACAGGAGGGTTCAAGATGAATTACAGCGTTATCTTTCATGTGGATGAAACAGCAAAATGGGAATTGACTTTAAAAAACGTGGTCAACCTGCTTGATCAGGCCGGTGATACAACCTTTTGCGTCGAGGTGCTGGCCAACGGCGAGGCGGTTCAGGGTTATGTGCTGCCGAAAAATCCCTTTGCCGCAGCCATGCAGAAACTAGACGCGCGGGGTGCCCTGTTTGCCGCGTGCAACAACAGCCTGAACGCACTTAAAATTGATCGCTCAAGCCTGATATCCTTTGTCAAGGTGGTGCCCGCCGGCGTCCTTGAGCTGGTTGAGCGGCAGGCCGAGGGCTATGCTTATATCAAGCCCTGAGACTATAAATGTAAAAAGCCCGATGCGGTACACGCATCGGGCTTTTACTTTTTTGGCGTGTGTATCTTGGTGTGTCTTGCAGTTAACTGATAGCATCTGATACAAATAAAAACCGC
>DALYYK010000464.1:0-2439 GCA_031983305.1 Candidatus Fimivivens sp.
TGAGCGCCTGCTTCACCGGGATGGGGTTGACATCCGAGAAAATGGCGGCGATCAGCTCAATATAGGCGATTTGCAGGTCGGCGCTTTCCTTGACCTTGCCGTCAAGATAAAGCTGGCAGATATCATGCGTTTCTCTCGGGCAGATGTTTGACAGCACCGAGATGACGCCTTTGCCGCCCAGCGACATCAGCGGCACGATCTGGTCGTCGTTGCCGGAATAAATGGTCAGGTCATCGCCGCATAGCGCCCGGGTGTGCGCCACGGCTGAAATATCGCCGCTCGCTTCCTTAAGCGCCACAATGTTCGGGTGCTTTGCCAGCTCGGCGTAGGTGGTGGGCTTAAAGGTCACGCCGGTGCGGCCGGGCACGCTGTAAACGACGATCGGCAGGTCGGTGGCGTCGGCAATGGCGTTATAGTGGCGAATAAGGCCGGTCTGAGAGGTTTTGTTATAGTACGGCGAAACATGCAGCAGCGCGTCGGCTCCGGCCTGCTTTGCCTCCTTGCTCAACCAGACGGCGTAGGCTGTATCGTTGCTGCCCGCACCCGCGACAACCGGCACGCGGTGGTTGACCGTTTCAACAGTGAACCGAATGCACTCGGTGTGCTCATCGTCGGTCAGCGTCGAAGATTCACCGGTGGTGCCGCAGATAATAATGGCGTCGGTGCCGTTATCGATCTGAAAATCAATCAGCCGGGCGAGCTCTTTGTAGTTGATGCTTCCGTCTTCAAACATGGGCGTGACGATGGCGCAACCCGCGCCGCGGAAAATCTCTCTTTTCATAGCTGTTCGCTCCTTACTGCATCAATTTATTTATACTCAGTCAAAAAAGCCCTTTGCTGCGTACAATTCGGCCATCAGCACCGCACCGCCGGCAGCGCCGCGCAGCGTATTGTGCGATAGGCAGACAAATTTGTAATCATATTGGGTGTCGGGGCGCAGCCGTCCAACCGAAACGGCCATGCCTTTTTCAAGATCGCGGTCAAGGCGGGTCTGGGGACGGTTATCTTCCTCAAAATAATGAAGGAACTGCTTAGGCGCCAGAGGCAGCTGGAGCGCCTGCGGCTCGCCCGTGAAAGCGGCCCAGCGGGCTTTGATTTCTTCCATCGTCGGCTTATTTTTAAAGCGGACGAACACCGCGGCCATATGGCCGTCGCTGGCGGCGACGCGCAGGCACTGCGCCGTGATCGCGGGGCCTTCGGCGTTGACGATCTGCCCGTTCTCGACATTGCCGAACAGCTTTAACGGCTCCTGCTCGCTTTTTTCTTCCTCGCCGCCAATGTAGGGGATAACATTATCCACCATTTCGGGCCAGCGCTCAAAGGTCTTGCCGGCGCCCGAGATCGCCTGATAGGTGCAGACCAGCACATGCTCAATGCCAAAGTCGCGCAACGGGTAGAGGGCCGGCACGTAGGACTGCAATGAGCAGTTGGATTTGACCGAGATAAAGCCGCGCTTGGTGCCAAGGCGCTTTCTCTGCGATTCGATAACCGCCATGTGCTCAGGGTTAATCTCCGGCACAATCATCGGAACATCGGGGGTCCAGCGGTGCGCGGAGTTATTGGAGATAACGGGGCATTCGGCCTTGGCATAGCGCTCCTCGAGCGCTTTGATCTCTTCCTTTTTCATATCGACGGCACAAAAAACAAAGTCGACAAGCGAAACGATCTTTTCGACCTCTGCTTCAGCATCCATAACGACCATATCCTTGCAGTAGGTCGGCATTGGCAGCGTGAGCGACCAGCGATCTCCGACGGCCTCGGCATATTTTTTGCCCGCAGAACGTGCGGAAGCGGCAACCGCCGTCACCTTAAACCACGGATGGTTATCCAACAGCGTTAAAAAACGCTGGCCTACCATGCCTGTTGCACCAATTACGCCTACATTGTACTGCTTCATGATAAAAGCACCTCCATAATGTTCCTTTTGAGCTTTCTTTGCCATATAAACAAAAATACCGGTTGAAAACCGGCATCCACTGCAATATAATAGAGATATTGACGTCTAAAACATACACTGCGCCGCAATGCATGCTCAAAAAGTCGATAGCCCTTCACCATTATGCAGTGGTGACAGTTGCACGCCTGTTTGGCGTACCCCCAGGATTAACGGCTGCCGTACCGTTTCCTTCGGCGTTGTTCCCTTTCATAACGGCTCAAACGATCTGGCGATCTTGCCGGATACTACTGATGAAAAACGCGCCTCTATCTTTATTAACCATTATAGTAGCATCCATCACATAAATTGTCAAATCTTTTTTGATAATTTAAATGCGCCGCCTATCGGCGATGCGCGAATTAAAAATGCTTATAACATTTTTAATAATTAGATATTATTGTTAGGAGAGCCTATGCTAAAATCCGATTTCTATTTCGACCTCCCGAAGGAGCTGATCGCCCAAACGCCGATCGAGCCGCGCAACGCCTCTCGTCTGCTGACGC
>DALYYK010000465.1:0-1828 GCA_031983305.1 Candidatus Fimivivens sp.
AAAAAATGAAGAGTAACCCCTGTCTGTGGGAATACTATATTGTCATGTGTTTTGCTGCGCTTTAAGGGCGGGAATATCCTGGTACAAGCGGATCACAGCTGTTGAATAAAGCCGGAGGTTGTGCTATTCTCCAAGTATTACCGACCGGCGGACCGCGCGCCATAGAACGATCTGACAACACCTGCCGCGAGCGGGAGGAGCCACCAAATAAAGGAGCATTTGTATGCTGAAAATTTTGCACCACAACGCGCTGGACCAGATTGCCCCTTACGTTGACGAAATGGTTTTTGAGCGCATGATCCCGGGTCAGATTAACCGGTTTGAAAGCTATGAGGGTGTCAACCTGATTTCTTTTGATTGGCTCAACATTCACGATATCTTCGCGCCGCCGGAGCTTATCACCATCTGCCACACCAAGGATAATCTGTTTTTTGTTTGTGAGGGCGACATCTCTTATCGGCTGGTGCAGCAACTGGCTACTGATGACATGCCCGAGGAGAAGCCCAACGAGAAGATGCTGTACACCTTTTTTAATGGACTGATCAAAGAGGATATCGCCTATATCGAAACGCTTGAAGAAAACATAACCGACACCGAAGACGCGCTTCTGACCGCCTCAAAAAAAGAGTGTGCCCACGAGATTATCGAATTTCGACGCGAGCTTTTAAGGCTCAAGCGGTACTATGAACAGCTCAATCAAATATTTGAAGAGCTGGTCGAGAACGAGCGCGGGCTGATTGATAGAACCTATCTGCGGTATTTTAAGGCGCTCGATAATCGCATCGACCGCCTGTTTTCGCATGTTTTGACACTGAGGGACTATGTCACCCAAGTGCGCGAGGCTTATCAGGCGCAGATAGATATTGAGCAGAACAGCCTGATGAAGGTCTTTACGGTGGTGACGGCCATCTTTCTGCCGCTTACCCTCATTGTGGGCTGGTACGGCATGAACCTGAGAATGCCGGAATACGGTTGGCCTCACGGATATCTTTTGGTTATTTGCTTAAGCGTGGCAGTGATGCTGTTCAGCTTTATCTTTTTTAAATACAAGCGGTGGGTTTGATAGCGTACGATTGATTTGCCGGGCAGGTAGATTGAGCTTTTCTTAATGTTCTTCAGATGAGGGCAACCTCTGCCAACCGATGATGATGGATCGACATAAACTTTCAACCCATGCTCCTGCTAAGGGAGCGACGTGCTCTGCCAACACGGGCATTGCCGCAATCATTGACATTTCAATCCACGCTCCCGCGAAGGGAGCGACATGTCGGGTTTGGTTTTTATGGCAAGGTCAAGCGATTTCAATCCACGCTCCCGCGAAGGGAGCGACGGCACCGACAAGGACTATGCCTACTCCGAGGCAATTTCAATCCACGCTCCCGCGAAGGGAGCGACACGCTGGACGCGATCCTGCGGCAGCTCTGTACCATTTCAATCCACGCTCCCGCGAAGGGAGCGACGGCGCGGTCAACGAGATGAACTTCCAGCTTCAGCAATTTCAATCCACGCTCCCGCGAAGGGAGCGACTTTCCAGCCGGTCGCCGGCGGCGATATCAACCGAGATTTCAATCCACGCTCCCGCGAAGGGAGCGACGCGCGGACTGGGGGCGCAGATCTGATGGCGCCGATTTCAATCCACGCTCCCGCGAAGGGAGCGACAGTTGCATGAACGTTAAACAACAACACATTGACATTTCAATCCACGCTCCCGCGAAGGGAGCGACATGGCCGCCAAATACCGCGTTACATATTGCTCGATGGACATTTCAATCCACGCTCCCGCGAAGGGAGCGACCCGTGAGAGGGTCGCTCCCCAAATAATAGTTAT
>DALYYK010000465.1:1838-2430 GCA_031983305.1 Candidatus Fimivivens sp.
ATAATTTCAATCCACGCTCCCGCGAAGGGAGCGACAAAACACCGAAACGCCTTTAGCTGACGGGCTGGTATTTCAATCCACGCTCCCGCGAAGGGAGCGACTTCTAGCGCAACGTATGCTTCGCTACCGATTCCTAATTTCAATCCACGCTCCCGCGAAGGGAGCGACAACGGGAGGTCTGAAGGATCATCATCCATCACCTATTTCAATCCACGCTCCCGCGAAGGGAGCGACATTAACGATCTCGGCGTTCTCACAAAGCGCGGTGGAATTTCAATCCACGCTCCCGCGAAGGGAGCGACCGTCGGCGGCTGACCTTTGATCTTTATGCTTATATTTCAATCCACGCTCCCGCGAAGGGAGCGACAACCGCAGGGATAGCGGTTTCGAGGTTGGTTTTTAATTTCAATCCACGCTCCCGCGAAGGGAGCGACGCAGCGCCTCGGCAGCACCATGCCGCTTTTCACTTATTTCAATCCACGCTCCCGCGAAGGGAGCGACGGCGTTAACGCAGTGGCTGCGCTTATGGCGGGTATATTTCAATCCACGCTCCCGCGAAGGGAGCGACTTAAACGCCAGCACGGTAGGCAAA
>DALYYK010000466.1:0-2426 GCA_031983305.1 Candidatus Fimivivens sp.
AACTACAAGAAAGCAAGAACGCCGTGTGCGGGCCGTGGTGGAAATATATGTTATAGAACAATCCTCCAAATCATTTTTTACTTGGCTGTTTTCGGGATTTTTGTTAAAATTAAAAAAAAAATTTTGCTTTAGAGCGACCACTGGTGTATTTTGTTTGGTCATTTTAATAGTTTTAAAACAGATTCTAGCGAAGGAGGAAGAAATTTGAATCTTCAGCAGCTATATTATTTTCGTACGCTGGCGGAGGTCAAACATTTTACCAAGGCTTCAATCAAGCTGATGGTCACACAGCCCAGTCTGAGCCATTCCATCAACGATTTAGAAGCGGAATTAGGGGTCTCGCTGTTTGACCGAACCAATCGCCAAGTGACTTTGACAAAATACGGCGAGCTTTTTCTAGAGTATGTGAACCGCTCGCTGGATATTCTGGACGAGGGACGGGCCAAGCTCAGCGACTTTATCGATCCCGATCAAGGCGCGGTATCCTTATCCTATGTCAGCTCGCTGGAGGCTTTTGTCCCCTATCTTGTGGCGCGATTTTACAGAGAAACACACGGTATGCAGATCATGTTCCAGTTCCAGCAATCCCCTAACGTCTGGATCAGAGACTATTTGCTGCGGGGTACTGCTGACCTTGGTATGGGTACAAAAAGCGCTGAAAACGCTATGCTCAAAATGCATAAGCTTGGCGAGCACGAGCTGGTGCTGCTCGTACCTAATGACCACGCCCTTGCTCAGGCCTACTCGGTTGATCTGCGGGAAATTAGGAACGAACGAATTGTCACCTATAAAAATGATTGCGACATCAGAGATTACATAGACAATATCTTTAAAATTGTGGGTATCACCCCACAAATCGTTTCAGAAACAACGCATGACACCATGATATATAGCTCGGTCGCCGCTAATTATGGTATCGCGTTGGTACCCGCAACCTTGGGCATCAACCATTATAACGTAAAACCAATCCGCATTGAAAATGAACTCCCAAGAAGAGAAATCTATCTTTTATGGAAGGATGTCCGATATATCTCCCCCGCCGTCTGCCGTTTTAGAGATTACATTATCGAAAATGGCGAGATTCTAAACGCCTATCGTCGTGATACGGCAACAACATGAACGATTTTTTGTGCAAAACGCTTTAGTTTATGTCTAAAATCTATAGATTCATAGCCTTCGCTACTATAACTAGATGCGGAGAAACAATTAGATTTAATGTACAAGCGGTGTTATATTAATACTGTCAGGTTTATTGATCATGACGAAAATCAGAGGAGGAACCATTATGAAAAAAACTGCATCTGTGATTTTGGCACTTTGCATGCTCTTTGCACTTGCGGCGTGCTCCGGAGCGCCCGCTTCTTCCGTTTCATCGAGCCCAAGCGCCGCCGCATCCGGTGCGTCCAGTACACCCGCTGCCACCAGTAAATTCCCCGCACAGAATATTAACGGCATTGTTCAATGGGGTGCGGGCGGCGGCACCGATTCTCTGATGCGTCCCCTGTCCGCTCTGGCTGAAAAGCAATTAGGGGTATCGATTGTCATTCAAAACATGACCGGTGCTACCGGCTCGGTAGCCACCCAGTATGTGCATGACGCAAAATCTGACGGCTATACCCTGCTGATGGGCGCTGAAAACCCCGCTTTGTACAAGGCTCTTGAAATCAGCCCGCTCACTTATGCAGATTTTGATTGCGTCTATTTGATCGGAGACGAAGTGGTTGGTATTATTGTAGGCAAAAATTCAAAATTTGGCAGCTTTACCGATATTGTCAACGCCGCGCTGGCTAAGCCCGGCAGCATTAAGCTTTCGACCACCGGCAAAGGCGGCCTGCCTTGGGAAGTTGGCGCATTTATTACCGACGTCACCGGCGCGACCTTTAACCAAATCCCCTATGACAGCGATGCCTCCGCCAGAACCGCCGTCATCAGCGGGGAATGCGACTTTACCGTTTGCAAGGTTCAATCCGGCGTCGAAGCCTACAAGGCCGGCGACATTAAGTTCCTGTGCATGCTGGCTAACAAGCCGGTGGAGGTTATGCCCGAGGTGGCGCTGATTACCGCCGAGTACCCCGATTTTGCCAAATATCTGCCCTGGGGCCCCTTCTACGGCATATTCGTCAACAAGGGTATCGATGCGGCCGTTCTTGAAACGCTGAGCAGCGCCTTTAAGGCCGTCGGCACCGATTCCAGCTATCAGGACGTTCTGAAAAACTTCAACATCAATTTCCTGGGTTATACCGGCGACGAAGCTTCGAAATATATTGCCACCTGGCAGGAAAACACGATTACCGCATTGACCAACAGTGGCGCCCTAAGCAAATAAGGCGGTTTATATATGGCGTGCGGCAGGCATGTCCGCACGCCATATATTTTAAAAGGCATTTGGATGTAATTTGAGGTGAAATCAGCAATGCATGAATTAA
>DALYYK010000467.1:0-2424 GCA_031983305.1 Candidatus Fimivivens sp.
CCCACCCCGACAATGCCCAAAAGCAAATGCGGTGCAAATATTATACCATGCGCCGTCATTCCTTTCAAGCATTGTTGGGACAACAACGAAAGGACGGTTTTATAAGCATATGAAAACGCCCCGGCTTGCACATTTCAGCTGGCTGGCAGCACAACAAAATATTGACTTTTGCAGGTCTATAATATATGATGGACTTAGCGACCTGCAAAAGGAGGTGAACGATGGCCGCAAAAAAAATGGGCCGTCCTACCGACAACCCAAAAGACATCACTATGAAAATTCGTTTTGATAAGGATACTTCTGCAAAGCTAGAAAAATGCAGTGAAGCAATGGAAATATCCAGAGCGGAAGTAGTCCGGCGTGGTGTCGCAAAAATGTATGACGACCTTAACAAAAAATAAGAGGAAGCGGCGCTACACTCGTCAAAGCAATCGCCACTTCCCCACCCAACAATGCCCGAAAGCAAATGCGGTGCAAATATTATACCATGCGCCGCCATCCTTTTCAAGGCGTTGTCGGGCACACAACGAAAGGATGATTTTATGCGCGCTATTTTAAAGGAATCCGCCCTTGGCGAGGGCGTTCTTCGCGGCCTGTATAACGGCCATATTATCCCATGGGAGCGCCGCTGCCCGCCTGACGACAGACAGCGTGAAATCCTAGGTAAACTCGAAGAGGAAGATCGCTATTTTATGGCGAAAATGTCGCCCAACGACTGCAAGCGGTTTGAGGCCTTATCACGGCTGCACAGCAGCGAAGAGCACCTGTTTGCTTACGCGTTTACGCTGGGTCTGTTGCTGGCGATGGACGTCGTAAAGGAAACCGAAACGGTTTACAACAGCTAGTCCCCGCGCAGAGCGTTTTAGAACAACGCCGCGACGCTATAAATGATATTGTTTAGAAGTCCAGCGCCGCGCTGTGATCCGAACATAAAAATCCCCGCCGTTTATTAAAAACGGCGGGGATTTTTACTTGCAGGCGGCAGACAGTCGTCCTACTGCCGCGCAGAATTTCAAATCATTATTTGAACTTTCTCTTTCTTGCAGCCTCGGACTTTTTCTTGCGTTTTACAGAGGGCTTCTCGTAGTGCTCTCTTTTGCGCACTTCCTGAAGAACTCCGGATTTTGCGCACTGTCTTTTAAATCTTCTCAGAGCACTATCCAACGACTCGTTGTCCTTAACACGAATTTCTGACATTTACTATTCCCTCCCAACGCCCTAGGCAGGAGTATTTATCCTGTAAAAGGATAACACGAATATTATACAATAGTACGCACAAGAGTGTCAAGTCCCCATGCAGTCTATTTTGCGACAATATTCACGAGCTTATTTGGCACAACAATTTCCTTGACAATGGTTTTGCCTTCGAGCGCGGCCGCGATCTCAGGAACGGCCTTCACAGCCGCGAGCGCCGCGGCGTCGTCGCAATCCATCGGCAGCTCAACGCGTCCGCGCAGCTTGCCTGAAAGCTGAATTGCAATTTCGACCGTTTTGTCAATGCATTTTGCCGCGTCGTAGGTCGGCCAGCTCTGCTGATACAGCATGCCGCCAAAGTTGCAGCTTTCCCACAGTTCCTCGGTCATATGCGGCGCAAAGGGATTGAGCAGCAGCAGCAGCGTTCTGTATTCGCCGCGCGTGATCTGCTTTTTATCCGAAATATCGTTGAGCAGCGTCATCATCGCGGCGATCGCGGTGTTAAACGCGAGATTTTCGATATCGTCGGTCACCTTGCGGATGGTCTTGTGGAAGGCGCTTTCCAGATCCTTCGAATAGCCGTCGCCGTCGACGAGAATGTCTTGCAGCGCCCAGACGCGCTCTAAGAAGCGGGTACAGCCCTTAATCGAGGAAGATTTCCACGGGGCCGCTTTTTCAAAGTCGCCCATGAACATCTCGTACATGCGCATCGTGTCCGCGCCGTAGGCGTTGACAATGTCGTCGGGGTTGATGACGTTGCCGCGCGACTTGCTCATCTTGACGCCGTCCTCGCCCAAGATCATGCCGTGGCTTGTCCGCTTGGCATAGGGCTCAGGTGTTGAGACCACGCCGATATCATACAAAAATTTGTGCCAGAAGCGGGAGTAGAGCAGGTGCAGCGTCGTGTGCTCCATGCCGCCGTTGTACCAGTCGACCGGCATCCAGTAGTCGATCGCCTCCTTGGGCGCGATGGCGGTGTCGCAGTGGGGCGCGATATAACGCAGGAAATACCACGACGAGCCGGCCCACTGGGGCATGGTGTCGGTCTCGCGCCGGGCGGGCGCGCCGCACTTGGGGCAGGGCACGTTGATCCAGTCCTCAAGGTGCGCCAGCGGCGATTCGCCGTCCTCGGTCGGCTCGTAGGATTCGACATCGGGCAGGCGCAGCGGCAGTTCGCTTTCATCAAGCGGCACATAGCCGCAGCAAGGGCAGTTGACGATCGGAATCGGC
>DALYYK010000468.1:0-2412 GCA_031983305.1 Candidatus Fimivivens sp.
AACACGTTGAAAGTCGATAGGGTAGAGGCCAGTTTTTTTGTTCCCTATCTCTTGCGGGCTTTACGCTGCGCTCGCGACATTAAAACGCCGTGTTACAAATTTTTATGTTTTATTAAAATACCCCTTGGTGTAGAGTTGTTTCTACATCAGGGGGTGTTTCGCTGCTGGACTCGGCCGCGCCGCGCGGTTATGACAGGGCCTACACGCGCGCCATAAGGTTGAAGAAAACGGTTGGCTTCCGTCAGGTTGTGAGCAAGATAGGACGACTAACGCCCCCGGACACACTGTTGTGTGCCGGGGGCGCGTTATACGGCATCCTGCGGTGCTGTTTCATCCGCGCGCTTATTCGGATACCAGCCGCTTTTCGCCCTCAATCTGCTGAATGGGCGCGATATCCTGCGTAACCTCAAGCACGCCGAGATACTCGCCTTTTTCATCCCGCACCGCGAAATAGCGGATATAAATATATTTGCCGCCCATTTTGATCCAGAAATCCTCGTGATCTTTTTTGCCCGATTTCAGGTCGGCCACAATGCCCTCGACGATATGCACGCTTGCGGGCGGATGGCAGTTGGCGACCTCTCGCCCGATGATGGCCTTGGTGCGCGGGAAAACGCGCTCGGCGGCCTGCGAGAAATAGCGCACCGTGTCGTCCTTGCCGACAAAGGTGATGTCGATCGGCAGCGTGTTGAGCAGATGGGTCAGCTCAGGCACCGACAAAAAGCCGGTGGGCAGCGTAATGTCGCCGCGCTCGGGCGTCGTCGGGGGTGTTACGGCGTCGGCTGTCGCCTCAGGCCGCCATGCGGGCGGCACATCGATCAGGCAATAGCCAAGTTCATCGCTTTCATCCGCGATATTCTTCCACTCCTGCGCCGTCAGCGTTTCAAGCAGCATCGGCAGCAGGATGTTTTCTTCCTTAAAGATCATTTCATCCACGCGGGTCAGCGCTTCCTCAAGCTTTTCGACCACTGCCATGTCGCCGGATTGAGCCAGCGCAAAGGCCTCCTTAATTAGGGCGCGTATTTCGTCGTCGACGCCCCACATGACCTTGGGCGGCGCGGTGATGCCGTATTGCTCCATGTAGGGGAAAAACAGGTTCTCCTTGCGCAGATAATGCCGGTCGATCTGCCTGAGCGGTTCAATTTCCCCGGCGAGCTCGGTCGCCGTTTTTTCATGGTTTAAAAATGCTTGGAATGCCGGGCGGATCTGCTGGGCAATCAGCTGCTTGAGCGCGCGGTTTTCCGCTTTGAGCGTATGAGCGGGGTGGCCGGGCGGGAGCGTGTCCTCGTCCTGCGTGTGAATCTCCTCAATGCTGCCCTTAAAGACAGCGGCATGAACGTCGCACAGGCGCTGCACCTCAGTTACCGGCACGCCCTCGAGAATCAGCGCCTGTTCCGCCTCTGAAATCTCCGAAGCTGAAACGCCCGAGAAGGCGGCGTCAAACTCCTGCTTGACATCATCGACGGTCTGACCCGCGTGCAGCTTGCGCAGCAGCTCTTTAATCACGTTTTTGCGGTATTCGCGGTTGTTGATTTCCTGACTCATAACGCATCCTCCTATTCGTTGACCGAGAATCCATGCTCGGCCAGTTGCTGCTTTATCTTGTCCAGATCCAGCTTTTTAAATGCCGCGCCCTTGGGGATAGTCATAAATCGCCCCGCGCTGGACAGCATGCCCGGTTGGGTGATATCCTTAAAGCCCATGCCCTCGAGCAACGCGATCAGCTCGGGATATTGCGTGCACAGCTGGTATACTGATTGATTGAAGTCGATGCTTTTAGTCTCCATATCACTCCAGCTCCGCGATCATTTGACCATAGGCCTCACACTGGGCGCGGGCGTCGTCGTCCGGCATCCACAGAACGCGCAGTCCCTCGTCCCTGACGTTAAAGCCGGCGTCGGCAAGCGCCTTGGCAAGCTGCTTGGGCGATTCGCCGCTCCAGCCGTAGCTGCCAAAGGCCGCACCGTTTTTCTTGGTGAACCGCAGCCCCTTTATCATTTCGAGCAGCCCCGCAATCGAATGCAGATAGCCCTTATTGATGGTAGAGGAACCGATCACCACCGTTTTCGAACGGAAAATTTCGGTGATGACGTCGTTTTTGTCCTCATGCGCCGCGTTCATCAGCCTGACGACGACCTGCTCGTCGCGTTTGCGGATACCGGCGGCAATCGCCTCGGCCATCTGGCGCGTCGCCCCCCACATGCTGTCGTAGACAATGCTGATCTGATTTTCATGATAAGAATCGGCCCATTTTAAATAGGCTTCTACAATCTGTGTGGGATTATCCTTCCACAGCACGCCGTGGCTGGTACAAATCATGTCCACCGGCAGATTGAGAGACAGCACTTCCTTGATCTTTTTGGTGACAAGCGGCGAAAACGGCGTCAATATGTTGGCGTAGTATTTGAGGGC
>DALYYK010000469.1:0-1655 GCA_031983305.1 Candidatus Fimivivens sp.
CCTTGATATTTTATAGTAAAATATTTCATAATAAGTTAGGCGCATGAGATCTCATCTCATATAAAAATGAATGTACGACCATGATACTGCGTTGAACATAGCGATTCCCTTGGTTTGGGCAGTAATAACTTGTGCATTTGCTGTGTCTTAGACATCTAAGCATTCGGGACTTTCTTCCGAGAAGAATCGAAGGAAGTCTCTATTTTTATATGCGCGAGGACTGACTTGTATCGGGGCGCCGTCAAAGGCCGGCGGCATCCACAAAGATCAGGTTCATCGAACGGAGGGAGTGTCTCTATAGCATGATAAAATCAACAAATTATTTAGTTGAAAAGCTCAAAGAATCGGTCGCGTCGGTATTGCCAATCTGCCTGTTGGTGTTGGCTGCCTGTTTTACGGTTGTTCCGGTAACGCCGGACATTATGTTATCTTTTATTGTAGGCGCGGTTTTGCTCGTTTTTGGCATGGGATTCTTCACGCTTGGCGCTGACATCGCCATGACGCCGATCGGCAAACAGATCGGCACCAAGATGACCAAGGCAAAAAATCTGTGGCTCATTTTTCCGCTGAGCTTTTTGCTGGGTGTTATGATCACGATATCCGAGCCGGATCTACAGGTGCTCTCCGCCAATGTGCCGCATATTGGCACGACGGTGCTCATCATAACGGTAGCGATCGGCGTTGGAATCTTCTTGCTCATTGCGATGATGCGCATTATTTTTGCGATTCAACTGCGATGGTTGCTTTTGTTTTTTTATGGGGTAATGTTTCTGTTGGCCTTTTTGTCCGATGTCAATTATCTGAGCGTTGCGTTTGACTCGGGCGGCGTTACCACCGGCCCCATGACAGTGCCGTTCATTATGGCGCTCGGTGTGGGCGTCGCCTATGTGCGAAGCGATAAACGCGCGGAAGAGGACAGCTTTGGCCTTGTGGCATTATGCTCAATCGGCCCCATTTTGGCGGTGATGGTCTTAGGCTTCTTTTATTCAGGCGGAGATATTGCAGCTGAAAGTCTGGGCCTTAAAAGCTATACCGATACTGCCGCCATCGGTCTGAGCTATCTGTCCGCATTCCCCTTGTACATGCATGAAGTGCTGCTGGCGCTCACGCCGATTTTTGCCTTTTTCATGGTTTTTCAGGTCTTTGTTTTAAAACTTGAAAAACGAACCTTTCAGCGCATATTAATCGGCATCGCTTATACCTACGTGGGGCTGGTGCTGTTCCTTGTCGGCGTTAACGTCGGATTTTCCCCGCTCGGCGCCGCGCTTGGCGCGGAGTTGACACAGGGATGGAAGCGCTATCTGCTCATTCCCCTCGGCATGCTGATGGGTTGGTTTGTGATAGCGGCGGAACCGGCCGTACATGTGTTAAATAAACAGGTGGAGGAAATTACATCGGGTGCGATATCGGCTCAGGCGATGGGTATCAGCCTTTCGATCGCCATTGCGGCTGCGGCAGGCCTTGCGATGTTCCGTGTGCTCACCGGAATTCCTATTTTATGGTTTCTGCTCCCCGGGTATTTAATCGCACTGGTGTTGAGCTTTTTTGTTCCTCCGATCTTTACGGCGATTGCCTTCGACTCAGGCGGTGTTGCATCGGGCCCCATGACCGCGACCTTTATGCTGCCGCTGGCAGTCGGCGCAACCAGCGCCTTG
>DALYYK010000469.1:1665-2406 GCA_031983305.1 Candidatus Fimivivens sp.
TTGGGCGGCAACATTCTCACCGATGCCTTTGGCCTTGTCGCAATGGTTGCGATGATGCCGCTGATTACGATACAGATTATGGGTATGGTCTATGTGGTTAAGACCGCCAAGGGCGGCCAGATGATTCCCGCCGAGACGTATGACGATCTCTCGGTGATTGAACTGTGGGAGGTGTGATCTAGATGGAACTCAACTATGTAATTTCCATAGTGGGACGCTCTCGGGGCGAGGATATGGTTTCTTTGTGCCTGGCACACGAATTCCCCATTGTTTTGGCAGCCTTGGGCAGAGGAACCGCCACAAAAAAGCTTTTGAATCTGTATGGACTTGAGGCCACCGAAAAGGCCGTGGTCATGACAATAGCCAACGCACAGAAGACCCAAGACTTTATATTAGAGGTCAGACAAAAATTTTATATTGATATTCCGGGCAACGGTATCGTCCTTTCGATTCCGATCAAAAGTGTTGGAGGTGCAAGAACATTGGCTTTTTTATCAGATAATGCGGCTCCCGATAAAGCGTCACCCCAAGTGACGTTTGAAAATGAGGTTATCGTTGTCATTTCAAACGAAGGCTATACCGAGGCGGTTATGGATGCTGCGCGCGCCGCCGGCGCTATGGGCGGAACAGTGATCCATGCAAAGGGAAGCGGTGCACAAAAGGCCGCAAAATTCTACGGCGTATCGCTTGTGAGTGAGAAAGAGATTATCCTGATCGTTTCAAAAACCTCTGAAAAGGCCG
>DALYYK010000470.1:0-2400 GCA_031983305.1 Candidatus Fimivivens sp.
GTGCGTCTGGAAAAGCTCGCTGAGACTGCTCAGGTTCGCGCCCGAACAGAAGGCCAGCTCATAGCCGCCGCCTGCCGCCAGCAATTCGGGGGTTTTGGCCTGGCTTCCTCCGGCCAGCTGCGCGTTAGGGTAGACTGTGATCTTGATATTGCCGCCCGATTCCTTAGCAACATATTCCGCCATATGCTTGCCCGCAATGACGTCTATACCTAAGTCGGCCCCTGAACATGACATGTTCAGATTGAGCTTGGGATAGCTGGTCTTTGCCGCTTCACTTGCAGGCGAGGAGGGTGCGTTAGAAGGCGCAGGAGCCTGCGCGGGTGCTGTGCTTGAGCTGCTGCCACACCCGGCAACGGTCAGTAAGATGGCGGCGCTAAGCAGAGCGATGAGTACCTTTTTCATTCTAAAACTCCTTTCTGATTTAACGAATACGTACTTTATTTCCGTAGCATATGGCACTGCGTCAACCTCTTTTAAGACAATAATCCGGGGAGAAACAGGCTGATCTGCGGAAAATAGGTCACCAGCAAACAGGCTAAGAAGGCTGCGGCTGCAAAGGGAATGACCGCATAAGAAATTTCTTTGAGACTGACCTTTCCCAAACCGCAGGCGACATAGAGATTGAGCCCCACGGGCGGGGTGACCTGTCCGATTGCGATATTCACCACCATGACCACGCCAAAGGCGATCGGGTCAATACCAAGCCGCATGGCAGCGGGGTATAGGATAGGGGTGAGAATGTAGAAGCAGGATGTTCCATCCAGCAGGCAGCCGGCAATCAGCAGAATGATATTGACGATCAGCAGGTAAATATAAGCGTTGCCGGAGGCAATGGTGATCAGCCCATCGGTGACGGCTGCCGCAATGCCCTGCACCGTGATAACCCACGCAAAAAGACTGGCGTTGGCTGTAATAAACATGACTTGCGCGGTGGTTCTGGAGGAATCGACAAAAATGCGGTACAGCTCTTTAAATCTGACGGTCCGATAGATAAACATGCCGACAAACAGGCCGTATACAGCCGCAACAGCGGCTGATTCGGTGGGGGTAAAGATACCGCCATAAATACCGCCGAGAATAATGACCGGCATCATCAGTCCCCAGACCGTTTCTTTTAAGGCCGTAAGGCGTTCTTTATTACTGGATTTCGGCAGTTTTTTCAGATCGAGGTTACGAGAAAGCAACAGCATCGCAATGGAAAGAAACAATCCGACCAATATTCCCGGAATAATACCCGCCATGAACAGCTTGCCGATCGAAATACCCGTGATCGAGCCGTATAGGACGAAGGTGATCGAAGGCGGAATAATCGACCCGATCGCACCGCTGGTTGCCATCAGCGCCGAGGCGGAAGCGGGCTGGTAGCCGCATTTGATCATTGCGGGAATAATGATCATGCCCAGCGCCGCCACAGTGGCGGGGCCGGAGCCGGAAATCGCCGCAAAAAAGCAGGAGACCACAACGCATACAATAGCAAGGCCGCCCTTGACATGCCCGATGAGCGACTGCGCAAAATCGATGAGCTTGGTGGAAATTTGCGCCTTCTCCATGATGTTTCCAGCCAGAATAAAAAACGGGATAGCCAGAAGGACAAACTTGTTGCAGGCGGTAAAATAATTGATGGCCACCATATTAAAGCTCATGCCGGTGCCAAGCAGCGAAATCAGGCTGGAAATGCCCAGACAGGCCGCAATGGGCACATTTAAGAGCAAGAGTATCGTAAAGGAGCCTAAAAGAAGTATTGCACCCATCTGCTACCCCTCCTTTTTAGCGGCGAATGCGCGCCACGCTGCCTGACCAAATCGAAAGGCCATGAATCCGGCGCCGATCGGTAAAAACGAACCGTAGATATATTCAGGAATTTGCAGCGTTATCGAGATCTGTTTTAAAGCGATCTGAAGCTGAACCATCAGAATACCGCGGTAGAGCAGAAAAAGACTTAAACCGCAGCAGATCAAATTGCTGACCACACACAGATAACGCTGGATATGTACCGGGAACCGATCGGTCAGCAGCGTCAGGCCCAGATGCGTGCCCTTTTCTGCTGCGATGGCCGTTCCCATCAGCGCCAGCAGCACGAAAAGCGAGGTGGTAATTTCCTCGGTAAACGCAATGGAGGATCTGAAGATATAACGGCCAAGCACATTGGTAAAGGCCAGCAGCAGCATGACGGACATCAGTGCGGTGCAGATGTAATCTTCTATATGCGAGAAGAAGTTTTTCAAAGTCCATCCCCCTCTTCTTAGTGTTCGGCAGGCCGGACATGATCCCTCTGTCCGGCGTCGATATCGGCAACCGGTTTCTCCCGGACATTACACATAAATTTTATCCTTCTCGTAGATGAGCTTGTCATCGATATAAACCTGAATATCTGAGAAGGAAACGTCCACATGGCAGGGG
>DALYYK010000471.1:0-2346 GCA_031983305.1 Candidatus Fimivivens sp.
GTTTTAAGCGCGGCCGGCGGCGTCGTTTCAAAACAAGAATCAGGCCATGCCGACCAGCGCCTTGAGGTTGTTGACCCAGTCGCTGCCGATGTAGGATTCCATCTGCGCATAGCAGGGGAGGACGGTCTGGCGGAAGGCGGCCAGATCGACGTCCGACTCCGGGATGATGGTCATGCCCTTGGCGGTCAGGTCCTCCTCCATGCTTTTGGCCTTCGTGTCGTTATTGTTGCGGGTGTAGGCGGCCGCTTCCATGGCGGCATCGCGTAGCAGCTGCTGATCCTCGGCCGACATCGACTCGAGCACCTGCGTGGAAATGCAGATGGGCAGCGGCGAATAGAACAGGTTAACATTGTCAATGTACTTACAGACGTCGGGGAAGCCGTTGGTATAAAGCACGCTCAGCGGCGCGTCGCAGCCGTCCACCGTTCCCTGTTGCAGCGCGGTCAGCAGCTCGCCCCAGGCCATCGGGGTAGCGTTAACGCCCAGTGCCGAATAGGCGGAGAGATAAATCTTGGTTTCCATGCAGCGAATCTTCAGCCCGGCGAGGTCGGCAGGGCTGGAGACGGGCGTATTGCGGGTGCAAAGCTGACGAAAGCCGCCCTCCGAGAAGGCCAGGGCGGTAACGCCGGTGCCCTTCATGTTATCGATGAGCTTCTGGCCGAAATCGCCGTCGAGAATCTCGCGCGCCTGCTTGAGGTCTGAGAAAATGAACGGCAGGTCAAGCGCGCCGTAGGCAGGCACATAAGAGGAGACGTAGGCGTTGGTCATAATGGCCATGTCGCAGGTGCCGGTCTGCATGCCCTCCCACATTTCGGGCTCGGAACCGAGCTGGCTGCTGGGGTAGTCGTCGATCGTGATGCGGCCGTTGGTTTTTTGCTCGACAATTTCCTTTAACTTCATAACGGTGAGATAGTACGGGTCGTTTTCGTTGGCTGCGGTGGTATGTCCGACACTCAGATTATAGGTTTTGCCGGCCGCTTCGCCACTGCTGCTGCCGGTACCGGCGGATGGGGCCGGGGAAGAAGCGCCCTTACAGGCCGTCAGGCTCAACGCCAGAACCAGGGTGAGAGCAAGCACTGCTAATCGAATTCTTTTCATTTCCTTATTCCTCCTGAAAAAATTTTATCGTTCTAATCCACAATGGATTTTGGGACAAAGCATACCATATCGCGAATCTGCGCGTCGGTCAGACCCCGTTTTAAAAGCGCGCAGATAAAGCGGTGTAGCTCGGCGGTGGGGCGGGGTTCCCCCTCCTGCCCGCGGTCGGTTGCGATATAGGCGCGGCCCGGCCCGACATGTAGAATCGTCCGCGTCATCTCCTCAATGCTGACCGCGCCCTGTGCCACATTAAACCAGTTCTTTTCAATCAGGACGCCCGCCTCGGCCAGCTCCTTCTGAATATCCGCCGGAATTCTGGTGCGCGGGAACTCAGGGTGAGTTAAAATCATGCGCACGCCCCTGGCCCGCCCCTCGCGGCAGAGCAGAACCGACTCCTTCGGGCTTAGGTGACCCGTTGCAAGCGTGCCGCCGTATTTTTTAACGGCGTCCATAATGTCGTAGACGCTGTCCTTGAGCCTTCCGCCCGGCGTCAGAATGTAGATGCCCTCCCGCTCGAAAAAATCGCCGTCCATATTTCCGAACTCCAGACTGTTGGCCGAGTCCCGGGTCGGCATCCATACAATTTTTGCGCCGACCTTCAGGGCATTTTCGACGGCGTAAACATTCATGCCGCCGACCGGCCAGTTGAGCGCGATGCCGCCGTACGCCTTGGTTTTACAACCGCTGTATCGGTTGATCAGCTCGGCGCGGATAGCGGTAGATTCATAATGGCTTTTGAGCATGACACCGGCCATGCCCGCCCGGCTGGCCTCGTTTACCAGCTCCCAGCTGTCCAATGCCCGGGGGAAGGCCGACGGCGCCGTATGAACATGCAAATCGTAGCCGTCGACCATCAGCGCCCAGGCTTTATCTTCCGTTTGTTCCATTTTAATAAATCCTCCTGCGTTGGCAAGTGCAATAAAGACAGGCCTGTCTTTGCCCTTCTATTTGGTAATATAGCAGCATCACGGAACAAGGTAAAACAAGTAGTTTCAGAGCGCCCACAAGTTTTAGTTCGGAAAATAACGAATTGGTAAAATTTATAGTTATTTTTTTATCATAAATATATAAAGAGTTTCAGGCGGAAAACAACCGAATAAAAAAATTGTACTTACGCTTGGCGCATTGCCTGCGGGCAGCGACGATACTGCTGCTGCGGCGCTCTCCCGCATTCTTTTAAGCGGTTAGAAGCCTCCGCCGCAGTTTTTAATTTAAGGCCTTTCAATATGTAAAATTTATAAAAATCCT
>DALYYK010000472.1:0-2343 GCA_031983305.1 Candidatus Fimivivens sp.
CAGAACGCCGTCCTACATAGGAGTCACGCGCTGTATAAGCGGCATGACGCTGGGCTTTGCCCTTGGCGTGGCTCTATCGGCTATGGGTCTGCGCTGGTGTGCGTGGCTGGGAACGGTGCTGCTAATTGCTGCTTTGATATTCGTCATTGTCTCAAAAGGCAAAAAGGAGGTGGCTGTGGCATGAAAAAGATAGGAAAAAAACTCTCCGCAATTTTATTCGTGGCGCTTTGTTGTGTGCTGCTTTTCCCCATAACAGCCATGGCAGAAGAAATAATCGAAGAGCCTATCGCATTGCCGGAAACTATGACAATAACAAAACAATTGTTCAGTGATTCCGGTGAATTGGAACCGGAAAAAATCACCATTAAATCCCACGAAGACGGGCGGTTCTATTTTGAATATCCTGCCAACACCGTATCGGATATGCGCGGTTATGGCGACAACCATTCGATAACAGCATTCCACGTTGAGGGAAGGGCTAATTACAGGATAGATAAAGAAATGGAGCGCAAATTCGGTGCGACAGATAGCAGATGGATTGTAGGGAAATTTTCAGTGCCGGATGAGATTGTCTATACCGTGCTGACACCTTCGGTCTCGGAAAACTATTCCAACGTCAGTAAATTTAGAATGGTTCCTTATGAAGGCTCTCTTGAGACAACGAGCTATGACGATGAGGAATTGGAGCATCATATTTTATTCAAACTAAAATTTCATTGTACCAGAACCGAGACAATTTACGATGTGGAGGGGGGGAGCACAACAAATGAACATTCATACGACGACGAATGGACTTTTGATATGGAGACAGTTGGATTTTCCGACCCATATCCAATAGAGGATACCGACTCTACACAAAACGCAGGAGCTAAGGGAAAGTGGGAATATTACAAACCGGAGGACGGAGGCTGGGGCTTCCGATATAATTTTGGTGGCAATAGCGCAAAAGACGCCGACCATGCCGGACCGTTGGCCACCATTACCATCAGCATTCTTGCGATTTTGCTGTCCATTCTGTTTGGGAATACGGGCGGCTTCATCCCGACTGTGCCCGTGGGGACAGGCGGCGCACCCGCTCCCGTACCTTCGGGCAGCGGTCTGAGCCGATGGCTGCGCTTTGACGGCGACGGCGATATTGAGGCAACCGACCCTGTAAACGGGCAGAAGCGCACCTTTGTCCAAAACGGCGACGGCACCTATACCGACCCCGTCAGCGGTGCTACCTATACCCCCGAGGAGCTTTCCGAACAGCTTGAGCACCGCGCGGACAATGCCGGCACCATCCGGCAGGACGAAGCGCAGTTCAGGCAAAATATCAGCGAGGATTCTCAGCGCAACCAAGAGCGCAGTGATGAGAGCAGTCAGCTTGAGAAGGACTTGCAGCGTGAGCGGCAGGAGCGAAGCCGCAAGGAGAAGGTTGAGCGCGTTGCCACCGACCTTGGCATGAGCGGCGCCAGCGAAAAGCAGGTTATAGATGAGCTTAAACGACGCATGGAAAGAGACGAGGATTATCGTCAGAAGATGAACGATTACGCCCAGCGGCGAGACACAGCTGTCGATATTCTCGAAGCTACCGTGGATATTGCCGATTACACGATGGCGGCAGGCGAAGCGGTAGTTCCAGGCGGAAAGACTGTGTCCGCCACCTATAAGGGAATCAAAAACACCGTTTCAACCATGGCGGAAAAGGGCGCAAGCTGGGGCTCCTTTACAGAGGGTGCAATTAAGGGCGGCACCGAGGCCGCAACCACCGTTATGGATGCGGGTATCGGCAAGGCGGCTACAGCCTTTGGCGGTACGGTTGCGGGCGAGGTTGCCCAGGCTGTCAATGACGGCGGGGATTTGACCGACGCATTGGTAAAGGGCACAGTGAAGGGGACCTTTAACGCAGCCAGTGGCGCAGTCGGTGATGCCTACGGCGATGCCGTCGGCGGTACCTACGGCGAGATGCTTGGCAAAGACAGCACGATAAAGAAGGTGGCAGAAACCGCCGGGAAGCTTGGCGAAGTCGGCTTTGAAAAAAACGTCACAGGAACCGTTGGGGATAACCTGAACGGAGAGAACAAATGATGGAGGTAGTATCATGAAAAAGCTTATGGTTTTATTTCTGGTGTTTATAATGATTTTCACTCTCGCCGCCTGCGGTGAGAAAAGAGAAGGAGGATCGCAAGCACAAGGTTCTGCTCCGACTGAAGCAAGCAATGCCCCTTCCGGCGAAGAGGAAAAGGGAAAGGCCGGGCTTTCCCTCGACGATATCGCCGGGACTTATTCGATGAATACCTATTATGACGGCAAAGAACAGAAGCATACTGTCGTGTTCACAAAGAGCGGAGATAAATTGGT
>DALYYK010000473.1:0-2333 GCA_031983305.1 Candidatus Fimivivens sp.
ATCGCGGCGATCATCCCCGCGCTGCTCTACTACCTCGGATTGCTGTTCTCGGTGCATTTTGAGGCCAAGCGATTGGGCCTCTCGGGCATTGCGAAGGAGAATATCCCCAACGCCAAGCGCGTCATGAAGACGCAGGGTCATCTGCTGGCGCCGCTCGTCGTGCTCATGGCAATGATGTTTATGGGCTATACGCCGCTCTTTGCGGCCGTGGCGGCGATCTTTGTGACCGTCGCGGTGAGTTGGGTGCAGAAGGATACCCGCATGGGCTCCAAAAAGATTCTTGACGCCGTCTGCGAGGGTGCGCGCGGCGCGGTGGGCGTCGGCGTGTCCTGCGTGATTATCGGCGTCATCATCGGCACTGTGACGCTGACGAGCTTGGGGCTCAATATGGGCTATCTGATCCTTCGCATCGTCGACAACAGCCATATCTACCTGACCGGCTTCCTCGTCATGGTCATGAGCACGATTTTGGGCATGGGCGTGCCGGGTGTGGCGGCCTATGTCATCGTCGAGGCGGTCGCTGTGCCGGTGCTCATCAAGGTCGGCGTTATGCCGATGGCCGCGCACATGTTTTGCTTAATCTACGCCTGCCTCTCGAACATCACGCCGCCGGTTGCGATGAGCAGCTATGTCGCGGCGGGCATCGCGGGATCGGACCAGACCAAAACGAGCTTAATTGCCGTGCGCTTAGGGCTGGTCGGCTTTGTGATTCCGTTCTTCTTCCTCAATAATCCGCTGCTGCTCATCGGCTCTTCGCCCGATGTTACGATGGCGCAGACGCTCTGGGCATCGGCGACCGCCATCATCGGCACCCTCGCGATGGTCAGCGGCTTGGGCGGCTGGTTGCTCGGGCGCTGTAATATGATCGAGCGTATCGCGCTGCTCGGTTTCTCGCTCTGCTTAATCGACCCGGGCGTTCGCACCGACACGATCGGCTTTGTCGGCCTCGCGGTGGTGCTGGTGTTGCAGCTTTATAAGGCGGCGCGGGCTAAAAGATAGCCTAATGCCCAAAGGATGCGATGGAGAGTGAAGCGTGGCGGTGCGCCTGGCAGCGCAATTGAATCGTGACGGGCTTTACGTATATGTAACGGGTGTACCTGCCTTGGTATGGGTTACAAAGCGCTGCGTGTCAGCGCAAAGCGAAAAGTTTCGATTATCAAGCTAGCAAAGTATACCCATTTGCCAACTAAATGTAAGAACATATATATGTCAAGCATCCGCCGCTATTTGATTGCGTTTGTTTACGATAGTCCAGCCTCACACCGGCCCGGATCAGGGCCGCCTGAGATAGATTAACATAAGGAAAAAAGAGGAGAATTAACATGAAAAAGACCCTTGCAATGCTTCTTTGCGCGTGTCTGCTAATTGCCCTCGTTGGCTGTGGCAGCAGTTCTGCGCCCGCCTCGAGCGCGGCGGCGTCTTCTGACGGCGCGCCGTCAGAAGTGGCAGCACCCCACGCGCCGGTGGTTATTAACTTCCCGACGGCTGGCGCTTCGGGCGCGCTTTACGCGGTGGGCGCAGCCATCACCGACCTGTGGAGCACCGAGATCGACTATGTCAACGCATCGAGCCGCGCTTCTAACGGCGGTATCGACAACCTCAATCAGGTCGCCGACGGCGAGGCGCAGGTGTCGATTGCCATTTCGAGCAACTGCTACCAGAGCATGAACGGCACCGACAGCTTTGAGGGTGCCGCCAACGACAAGCTGCGCGTTATCGCGGGCCTGTATTTTAATCCCAATCAGGTCGTCGTCACCGAGAAATCTGGCGTCAACACGCTGGCTGAGGTCAAAGGCAAGCATTTTGCGGTCGCCGCTGCCGGTTCCTCGGTCGAGGGCGAGTGCAAGAACCACTTCACCGCTGCGGGACTTAACTTCCCTGACGACATCAACACCGAGCCGCTCGCTTTCGGCGACGCTGCCGACATGCTGCAAAACGGCACGCTCGACGGCGCGTGGATCATGAGCGGCGCGCCCGCCGCCGCCGTAACGCAGGCTGCTACCTCGGGCTGCAAGCTCTTGAACATCGGTGACGATATCATCTCGAAGCTTCAGGCCGAATATCCGTGGTACGCGGCTTACACGATTCCCGCCGGTACCTACCCGAACCAGAACGAGGACGTGCAGACCACCGCGATCAAGATGGTCATGTTCTGCAGCGCCGACCTCGATGAAGAGACGGTCTATGATCTGACAAAAACCCTGTGGGAGAACATCGACACGCTCGGCGAATCGCAGAGCAGCCTCAAGGGCCTGACCGCCGAAGAGGCCGTCAAGGATATCGCCAACCTGCCGCTGCATGACGGTGCTGCCAAGTACTATAAGGAAGTCGGG
>DALYYK010000474.1:0-2328 GCA_031983305.1 Candidatus Fimivivens sp.
TTTAAAACTGTGGAAGCCACCCAACAAAGCGTGCAACAGTCGCATAGGTGCTACCATTTGACGGCGTTTTGGACGGCGAATGCCGTGACCGACATATTTGTAACGTACATATTATTAAATTTATCGATCGCAATCTTTTTTTGCTCAAGCATGGAGTGTGCATATATATTCAACGTGATCGAGACGCTGGAATGTCCGAGTATCTCACTGAGCGTCTTGATATCGACGCCCAGCTCCAATGCCCGCGTCGCAAAGGTGTGCCGAATGGCGTGGAATTTGCGCGGCTTTACCCCTGCCTGAGTCAGAATTTTTTTAAACAGCTTTTGATAGCTCCTCGGATCAAACGGCTCCGCGCCGTTTGAAAGCACATAATACTCTTCACATTTACGGTCAAAGCCAAGGCGTTTGGCCTGATCTAGAATCAAGGCGGGCAGCGGAATTTTTCTGACCGATTTGCGGCTTTTAGGCACACCAACCTGTAGCGCGGTTTTGCTCTTTGCATGCTCAAAGTTTTTTGTGCGGTTCACGGTGCGCGTCACCGACATGGTGCCGCTCTCCCAATCAAAATCGCCCCATTTCAAGCCACAGAGCTCGCCCAGCCGTATACCTGAATAAAAACACAGAATCAGCCCCAGCGCGCGCGGATTTTCCGCATGCAGGGCGGCGTGTTCAATCAATTGCTGCTCACGGGTTGAAAAAACCTGCACCTCGCCGCTCTCGGTTCGCGGCAGTTTGACAGCTTCCAGAATTGCGGCGCTATTCGGTGTGTCCTTAAGAACTTTGCGCAGCGCCGTTTTAAAAACAATGAGAATTTTGCGCTGGTAGGACTCGGAAATCGCATCATTGCATCGAATAAAGGCGGCAAATTGCGCGGCCAAAACCGCTGTCACCTGCGCGTCAGCCGTTTGTGAAAAGAATGGAACAATATATTTTTGCACACAATATTGATAGCTCTCATAGGTCGAGGCCTTGACCTGATGACGAACATCACCTTCAATCCAGCTTAAAAACTGATTGGCGACGGTTTGCGGCATTTCAGACTCAAGCGCGCAACCGTTGTCGTGCTCCTCTTGAAAATGTTTCATTTTTTCTTTAATCTCACGGTATGTTTTGGCGTAGAAATAGCGATATTTCCCGTTCGGATTCAGCATCCGGCCCTCCCACCGCCCATCCTTACGCTTATAAATGTTTTCTCCTCTGCGTGGCATAGTTTAAGCTCCTTTCAAAATATGACGCTTTCGCTGACGGCGAATAGATTTAAAACAGCCTTGCTTTGCCGTTCTTTTCCGAATTATAACGCAGCGCGAACTCATTTTCGAATACACTTCAGCACCCATCCCCCGATTTGACAAGAGAAAATTTTTTATATATAATGTTTTTTGTCAATATTTGTTGGATTCTGTTAAATTGTGCCGTCACAGTTTTAAATAAACTGCGACCACAATCTAATAAAAGTAACTTTTCTTATTTACTTACAATGCATAAAAGGTCTCCCACCGTAGCAGCTACGGCAGGAGACCTTTTGCGTTCTAAAAGCGTTGACACGGCAATCCCGGCACCCAAGATTGCCGGAAAATTCTTGACGCATGTTCATATTTTCGGGCGAACCGGCGGCCCTTGACGGCTTACTGTTTGTCTCAGATTGCCCATGTACAAAAGCGAAAAACGCCTCTAAAGCGCGAGCCTTTAATCGCCGCCCAGATAGGCTCTGCGGACGCTGTCGCTTTGAATCAGCTCGGCCCCGGTGCCTGAAAGGCCGATTTTGCCGGTCTCAAGCACATAAGCGCGGTCGGCGATCGAGAGCGCCATCTGCGCGTTCTGCTCGACAAGCAGCACCGTCGTGCCGTCCTTGTGCAGCTGCGTGATGATCTCAAAAATCTGCTCAACCAAAAGCGGCGCCAAGCCCATCGACGGCTCGTCGAGCATCAGCAGCTTCGGGTGGCTCATCAGCGCGCGGCCCATGGCCAGCATCTGCTGCTCACCGCCCGAGAGCGTCCCGCTGATCTGGCGGCGGCGCTCCTTTAAGCGAGGGAACTGCGCGTATACACGCTCGATATCGGCGGCGACGCCTGTTCCGGGCTGAGTATAGGCCCCCATTTCAAGATTTTCCTGCACCGTCATCTGCAAGAAGATACGCCGTCCCTCGGGCACCTGCGCCAAGCCCTGCTTGAGAATTCTGTGCGGCTCGACGGCAGAGATAGTCTCGCCGTTGAAGTGGATCGACCCGGTCTTGCTGCGCAGCAGCCCCGAGACGGTGTTGAGCACGGTGGATTTGCCCGCGCCGTTCGCGCCGATCAGCGTGACGACCTCCCCTGAGTTGACCGAAAA
>DALYYK010000475.1:0-2314 GCA_031983305.1 Candidatus Fimivivens sp.
GCATTTTGCGCGCGTTGACAGATGCCGACATTTCCGCCTGCGATATTCACGGTATTTTTATTACCCACGCCCATACCGACCACATTTTGGGGGTGCCATGGCTGGTGCGCGGTATCGGGACGCAGATGCTCTCAGGCCGTTATGAGGGCGTGCTGAATATCTATTGCCACGATGTGGCCGAGCAGGCGATTCGCACCATCTGCGATTTAACGATACAAAAAAAATTCACCAAGCTTTTTGACGACCGCATCCGGTTTGTCATGCTCAAAGACGGCGACACCGCGCAGATTTTGGGTCGCGATGTGCGCTTTTTTGATATCCGCTCGACCAAGGCCAAGCAGTTCGGCATGCAGGTGGCACTGCCGCAGGGGCGTAAGCTTGTGTGCCTCGGCGACGAGCCGTGCGACCCCGCGTGCGAAGGGCTGGCTGCCGGTGCCGACTGGCTGCTGTGTGAGGCGTTTTGCCTTTATGAAGATCGCGACCGCTTTAAGCCCTACGAAAAAAATCACAGCACCGCCAAGGATGCCGCCGAGCTGGCCGCGCGGTTGGGTGTTAAAAACCTCGTTTTGTGGCATACTGAGGATAAAACGCTCGATACCCGCGCCGCAGCCTATACGGCTGAGGCAAAGGTGTATTTTAGTGGCAACATCTTCGTGCCAAACGATCTGGATGTTCTTCCGCTTTAAGCGCTCACCGTGCTGCGATGGCTTTGGCCTTTATATTGCTTAAGGCTACTATGCGGTTTTCATGCGGAGGCTTAATCAATTTAAATTGGATACCATGCGGTTGCGCTATATCGGTTTACGCTTGGCAAGATGAAAACCGCCTCTTGCCATTCTGTGGCTAATATTTTATACCAATTTCAAAAAATGCTTTAAGAGCCGAATGCATGCCTTTCCCGTCTATGACGGATGCATGCCGCATCAGCGTTCAAATATTTTATCCGATTTGCCGCTACATATTATTTTGATCTGCGTTTAAGCTTTTTGAACCTGAACTGTTGTGCTTTTGGGCGGGATATGCTATAATAACACACGGCAGTCATTTTGGCGGCACAACAGCGGTAAACACTGTTGCGGCAAAAATACGGCCAACGCAGTCAAGACGGGCGTGTGGCCTGTCATGCGGGTATGTGGATCCTGTGCGACGAGGTTTCGTGAACCATGTCAGGCGGGGAACCGAGCAGCATTAAGCGGAGTGCCTTGTGTGCCGCAGGTAATCTGCATCCCCGCATGAGAGCCCACAGGCGGTTTTGGCTGCTTTTTGTTATTTTGTTTTGAATAGCCAGGCAATTTAAACTTGGATTATCTTGACGGTCTATTTTGCGTCCTTTGCGTTAATATCCTTGGCTTGCACAAATAGCCCGCCCAATCCTATTCTAATTTCAAGTTTTTTGACTGTATGCAGGCGACCACTACCGCTAAAAGCGGCAGGTAGGGTATGCAGCGGCATGGTGTTCATGCGCTGCGGCACTTTATCGGGTGCGCGGGGATTTGATCGAATCTGGTTTTTGCGAGGTGACCTACAGGATGCGGCAGGCGCTTTATCGGCTATACCGTCCGCGCCACTTCGACGAGGTGGTCGGGCAGGCGCACATTACGACCGTGCTAAAGAACGAGATGCGGCAGGGGAAACCGTCGCATGCTTATCTTTTTGTCGGCTCGCGCGGCACCGGCAAGACCACCTGCGCCAAGCTGGTGGCCAAGGCGGTCAACTGCCTTGCGCTGCGAGACGGCAGCCCCTGCGGCGAATGTGACATCTGCCGGGGCGTTGACGACGGCTCGCTTTTAGATGTCGTCGAGATTGACGCGGCCTCGAACAACGGTGTCGACAATATCCGCGACCTGCGCGACGAGGCGGTGTTCACGCCCGTCATCGCCAAATACCGCGTCTATATCATCGACGAGGTGCACATGCTTTCGACCAGCGCCTTTAACGCGCTGCTTAAAATTCTGGAAGAACCGCCTGAGCACGTCATTTTTGTGCTGGCGACGACCGAAATTCACAAGGTTCTTCCCACGATTATCTCGCGCTGCCAGCGGTTCGATTTTCAGCGCATCGAAAGCGCTGTCATCGCCGAGCGCCTCTTGGAGGTCGCGCGGCGGGAACAGCTGATGCTGGCCGATGAGGCCGCCATGTTGATCGCCCGCCTTTCAGACGGCGGCATGCGCGACGCGCTGTCACTTTTAGATGTTTGCGCCGCCGATACCGACGACGTCGCGCTTGAAACGGTCGTCAGGGCCGCAGGCCTGACCGGCAGCGCCCATCTGTTGGCCTTGACCGACAGCATCTTCGCCGGGGATACGGCGGGCAT
>DALYYK010000476.1:0-2310 GCA_031983305.1 Candidatus Fimivivens sp.
CGACCGGTGCAAAAAAAGGCTTCCCAGGCTTTTGTGTTGTCCATCATACATAAATCGCCTCCGAAGATAGCTTTTCCGAAGACGCGCAAATTATTGTCGGAAAATATTTCGCTAATCGGCCGCCGCTAAAATCCAAATGAGCAAGCCGACCGGCTTAAAGCATCATTTATTGCTCGCGAAAGCCGAAATTTTTCAATTGGGTGTCGCTGTCGCGCCAGCCCTCGCGCACCTTGACCCAGCATTGCAGGTTGACGCGTACATCCAAAAAGCGCTCGATATCCAACCGCGCCTCAGTCGCGATTTTTTTGAGCATCGCGCCGTGCTTGCCAATAATAATGCCCTTATGCGCGTCGCGCTCACAGACGATGGTCGCGTCAATATCGATCATACCGCCGTCCTCCCGCTCGAGCATTCTTTCGATGACGACCGCGGTGCCATGGGGAATTTCGTCCCGCATGTTGCGCAGCAGCTTCTCACGGATGATCTCAGACACAACCGCGCGCTCGGGCTGGTCGGTCAACGTATCGTCGGGGAAGAAATGCTCGCCCTCGACGCAAAACGGCTCAAGCTCCTTTAAAAGCGTCGAGACGCCCTCGCCCTTGAGAGCCGAGATCGGCACAACGGAGTCAAAGGCATGGAGATTGGCAAACTCGGCAATTTTTTTGAGCATCAGCTCCTTTTGCGCGAGCGCGTCGACCTTGTTGATGGCCAGTACCGCGGGTACCCGGCTGTTTTTAATGCTTTCCACAAGCTGCTTCTCGGCGGCGGTCACATGGTTGTCCCACTCGGTGACAAGAATGACGGCGTCGACATCCGACACCGACGCGCCCGCCTGCTTGACCATGAACTGGCCCAGCTTCGATTTGGGCTTATGCAACCCCGGCGTGTCAATAAAGACATATTGCGTCTCCCCCTCGGTCAAGACGCCGGTGATGCGGTTTCTCGTCGTCTGGGGTTTGTCCGATACAATCGCGATCTTCTCGCCTAACAGGCGGTTTAGCAGGGATGATTTGCCAACGTTCGGACGCCCGACAATCGACACGAAAATATTTTTTGTCATTTAAATTTCCTCTTAAATTTCCTCATCTTGGGTGATAAAGGTTTCGTCCCGGGAGAGCCCCAGACCCTGAAGCACCGCTTCTTCCTTTTCGTGCATGATCCGTGCCTGCATGCCGTCGGTCTCGTGGTCGTAGCCCAGCAGATGGAACATCGAGTGCACCGTCAAAAAGCCAAGCTCCCGCTCGAGCGAGTGACCGTAAAGACGCGCCTGCTCGACCGCACGCTCCATTGAGATGACAATATCGCCCAGGATGCTGGCCCCCGTCTCCTCGTTGATGTCATAGCTGCCCTTTTCGCCCATCGGGAAGGACAGCACGTCGGTGGCCGAATCCTTGTTACGGTAAGAAGCGTTTAGCTCCCGGATGCTTTCGTTATCCACAAGGCTGACGCTGATCTCAGCGGGGTCATGCATGCCCTCGGCGGCGAGTACCGCGTTGCAGCAGCGCTTGATCAAAAGGCGCGCCCCGGTGGGAATTTTGATCTTCTTCTGTCGGTTTGAAATATATACCTTTGCCTTAGCCAATCGCGTTTCCTCCCAAGCTTAAAGCGTCTTAATGCCGTGACGGCGGGTTGTTGTAATAGCGTTCATAGGCCTTGATAATCTCCTGAATCAGGCGGTGGCGCACCACGTCCTTTTCAGAAAGGTGAATGATATCGATGTTATTGATATTTTTCAAAACGCGGACCGCTTCTATCAAGCCGGATTTTTTATCCGGCAAATCAATCTGCGTGACGTCGCCGGTGATGACCGCCTTGGAGTTTTGCCCCAAGCGGGTCAGCAGCATCTTCATTTGCTCGGGCGTCGTGTTCTGCGCCTCGTCTAAGATGATAAACGAGTCGTCAAGCGTTCTGCCGCGCATGTAGGCCAACGGTGCGACCTCGATGTTGCCGCGCTCGACATAGCGTTGATAGTTTTCAGCCCCAAGCATGTCAAACAGCGCGTCGTAGAGCGGCCGCAGATAGGGGTCGACCTTGTTTTGCAGATCGCCGGGTAAAAAGCCGAGCTTCTCGCCCGCCTCAACGGCCGGACGGGTCAAAATAATGCGGTTGATGTCGTGCGCGCGAAAGGCCCGCACCGCCATCGCAACCGCGAGATAGGTCTTGCCGGTGCCTGCGGGGCCGACGCCGAACGTGATGGTGTTTTTGCGAATCGCGTCGATATATTTCTTCTGGCCGAGCGTTTTGGCCTTGAGCGGCCTGCCCTTGGCCGTGATGCACACAACCTCGTCGGTGAGCTGGACAACCTTTTCT
>DALYYK010000477.1:0-2302 GCA_031983305.1 Candidatus Fimivivens sp.
ATTTTTATATTCTCCTTCCCACGTGTCACAGCAGCCGTTCCAGCATGCCAAAGCCAGCCACCGGCACGCCCAGCATACGGACAAACGCGAAATAAATAAGCAGTAGATAGATGGCGTCGATGGCAATGATGACGGGCCACGAGCGGCGCTTCATAAAGCGCATGAGCGCGGCGATTATAATTCCAGTGGCTACAAAGTAACCGACCACGATGAACAAAATGAAATACAGCGCCACAAAGCCCCAGGTAATCATGGGTATTTTCAGCGCGTCAACCGTCAGGGCCTTCTTGCCCTGCTCTTCAACAGGCAGCTTGCTCTTGCGCAGACCTTGGTAAATGATCAAAACGGCCAGCATAGCCAACATGCTGTCCAGCAGACGGGGCATCATGCCCGCGTCGGGAGGCAGACTCATGTTCAGCGCGAAGATCAGCAGGCACAGCGCCAGACAGACAAAGCCGATGTAGACGTCCTGATGGAGTTGTTTCTTCACAAATGCGCTCCTTTCCTTTTTGGAACGCCGGTCTGTCCGGCGTTCCAAAGCAGATCATTCAATTTTTAGCGGCTTATTTCTGTACACCCCAGAGCGTCAGGCGGGTATCCAACTGATCCATCAGCAGGTTGTAATATTCGTCGCCAGTATAAAGTTCGAGCTGTGCGCCCATTGCAGACATATTCTTCTGGTAGTCGGGGTCATCAAAGGCCTTGATCAGCGCGTTGGTCATCTTCTCGACAATAGCAGGATCAACCCCCTTCATGTACGCGTAGCCGCGCGCTGAAAAGGATACATAATCATCCAGACCGATTTCGACAGCGGTGGGCACGTCGGGCAGATATTTGGAACGCTCGGGGGCAAAAACGACGATGGGGTGATAGCCATTCTCCTCAGAGTCCATCACGTCGCCGATATTGGCAGAGAGAATATCCGTCTCACCGGCTAAAAACATCGTGGTGGCGTCGCTGGCACCGTCGACCGGCACAACAGTGAGTTTGCTGCCGTGCTTCTGCTCAAGGAACTTGGCTACGGTGGCGTCGCCACTCGTGATGTTTGAGGTAGCCGAAGCGAGGATTAGCGGGTTGTTCTTGGAATACTCGATCAAAGAGGGATAGTCGGTGAAGCGGGTCTCATTGTTGCGGATGGCCAGCACCTGATAATCCATGACATGGTTGGCCAACAGCTCAAAGTCGTCGATGGTGGCCTCACGGGGATTGGTTGCGTCATAGTGGCCGTACAACGCGGACAGGTTCACGAGTGCAAAGGTATAGCCATCCTTGGCGGTGTTCTGCAACAGTTGGTTCCATGCGAGCCAGCTGCCGCTGCCGGGGACATTTTCGACGATAACCGGTACGCCCAACTCCTTTTTCAGAGCCTCGGCCACATAGCGAGCACCCAGATCGGAGGAGCCGCCAGCGGAATATCCGCAGAGTAACGTGATGGCCTTATTAGGCCATTCGCCGCCCTTAGCAGCGGGGGCGGTGTCTGGCGTATTGCTGTTTGAAGCGGACTGAGCGCCGCCTTGGCCGCCGCAGCCCACAAGGGAAAGGGTTATTGCCAGAACCAACAGGATTGCGAATGCTTTTTTCATGTTTCTTCCTCCTACTTTTCTTAGCATATCTATTCTATAAGCGCCGTGCGCTCATATTCGATAGGGAATATTTTAGTTAATCGTTTTTGTTAACCGGTTAACTAAACGGTCAAAAGAGAAGGATGGTAACCCATCCTTCATTTTTGAGATACATGTAAAACGTATAAAGGCGACTATGGCACTTTCAGATTGGTGGAATTGCGAAAGAACAGGCTTCCCTCCAGCGCGGTGCTGCCCTGCGTCGGCCTATACTCCCGCAGACTTTCCATCATTTTTTCCGCCGCCACAATCCCCATGCGATCCATCGGCTGACGGATGGCCGAGATGCCTGGATAGACCAGCTCCGACCAGCCGACGGCGTCGTAGCCGCAGACCCCCAGATCGTGAGGGATTTTGACATTCCGACATTCCAACTCCTTAAGAACCAGAAAAAGGGTATGGGTATTGACCGCCATAATAGCCTTGCGTTGTCCCGGGTATTGGTTTAGAAAAGCGTCCAGCGCTTCTCCGACGAGGGGATTTTCCCGCCCCACCAGTACAACGGATTCCGTATCGGTCATGCCAAACAGTTGCTGTGCGGTTTGAGCAAAAACATCGCCCATCCATTTTTTATGGAAGTTGCGGACATCCAGCAAAAAGCGACATTTTTCGAAGCCCTGCTCCTTGAGATGGTGCAGCATATTTTGAATCAACGCGTCGTGCTTAACAAAGACGCAGCC
>DALYYK010000478.1:0-2300 GCA_031983305.1 Candidatus Fimivivens sp.
GGAGTGTGATGACCATGACGGTAAAACGCGGAGACATTTTTTACGCCGATCTAAGTCCTGTGGTCGGCTCTGAGCAAGGCGGTGTGAGGCCGGTGCTCATCGTTCAAAACGATGTAGGAAACCGGTACAGTCCCACCGTCATCGCAGCGGCTATCACCAGCCAGAAGGACAAATCGAAGCTGCCGACCCATATCGAGCTATCTTCACAGTCTTGCGGGCTTTCACGCGACTCGATTGTGTTATTGGAACAGATTCGAACTATTGATAAGAGAAGATTAAAAGAACGAATGGGAAGGCTGGACGACGAGTCTATGGACCAGATTAATCATGCCTTGCAGGTTAGCTTTGGCCTCAATGTTCAGGGGTAGCTACATACGTTGCGCCATGGGCATTGACTAAAGCACAGATCAATACTCAACGCAGACTAAAAACGCATAAATTCAACGGCCTGTTTTGTCTCCGGCGGCGTTATTCGCTTTGCCGGGCGACAGCCCGCCAGCGTCGTCTGCTCTGCCGGAGGAAAAACGGCCTCAATCTTTATCGCATTTTTAACCCGCGTTCAGTATCAACAGCGCTGCGCAAAGCGGCGCTGTTTTCTGTCCTGAGACAGTTGCAAGAACGCCTGAAAACGTGTATGATAGTCGAAGTATTTTAAGACTGCCCACCCGCCCAATGGCAAATGGCCTTGCGGCTTATTTCTGCCTCACAGCATCCGCAGCCTCTGCGAATGCCAGCCTGCTTTTTGGCCTCAGAGGACGGAAATTCAAGGGAAGGGGCGGCAGCATGAGAGGGGAGGGCAAAGCGGTGGAACAGGTGCTCAGGCGCAAGTTGGACGAGCGGTATGAAATTACGCGGCAGATTTCAACCTGTGGCGAAACGATCGTCTATCTCGGGCGGGACAGTGTCTCGGGACAGCTCGTCACCATCAAGGAGTTTTTTGCCGAAACAATTATGCGGCGCGACGCCTCGGGACGGGCCGAGGTGCTGCCGGGCTGCGATGTGCAGTATAAATCGCTTTCTTCAGATTACGAGGAGCTTTGCCATTATTTAACGCGGCTGCCCGCTGATTTCCCGATTCTGCGCCCGATTGAGGTTATTTGGCGCAACAACACCGTTTATGCGATAGAGAAATACACTGAAAACGAAACTCTTGACGACTTTATGGCCCGCCGGGGGCACACGCTGAGCTGGAATCAGCTCAAGTTTATGATCACGCCGATCATTAAGCTGCTCGGGCGCATGCATGCCGACGGCATCTATCACCGGGGCATCTCACCCGAGACGCTGCTGGTCAATTCTGACGGGGCGCTAATTCTCTCGGGCTTGTGCATTCCGGCGGCGCGCACCGCTGAGAGCGAGATTGCGTCCACGCTGTATTTTGGCTACAGTGCGCCGGAGCAATACGCCTCAAACAGCTGGCAGGGCAGCTGGAGCGACGTTTATTCGCTGGCCGCCGTGTGTTACCGTGCGCTGACCGGCATGACGCCGGTCGAATGGCGGCAGCGCGGCAAGGGACGGACGCTGGCACCGCCGATCGATCTGGCGCCAGAGCTGCCTCAAAACGTATCCGACGCGCTGGTGCAGGCGCTGACCGTCGATCTGCGCAGCCGTTACCGCACAGTGGAAGAATTCTGGTGTGCGCTGCTTGTCGCGCCGGGTCAGGGAACCGTGACCTATCAGCTGCCGATTCAAAAACGCACCGACGAAACGGCGTCTGAGCCGCCCAAAAGCAACAGTGTCCGCCCGCTTGTGCTGGCGCTCGCGCTTATTTCAATGGTGGCAATCTTTGCGCTGGCGCTGGCCTACCGTCTGGTGGATACCTATTTGCAGCCGATTGCATCCTCCAGTTCGCAGACCGCGGCAGAGAACCCATATGGGGATTCTGAGGCCTCGCAGGCCGAGATTGTGGTACCGAATCTCGTGGGCACCGACGTGCAGAAGGTTCTGCTCGACCCGCTTTATCAGCGGTTGTTTACGTTTGAGATTGAGCGAGTGTTTTCGGAGAGCCAGCCCGCGGGGGCTATTGTCGCCCAGCAGCCAAAGGCAGGGGAAGAACCAGGGGATGCCGCGCAGATCTATCTTTGGGTCAGCAAAGGCAGCGAGTTGATCCCCATGCCGAATGTACAGGGCAAAATGTTGGCGGCGGTCACGGCCGAGCTTGGTCACGCTGAGATTGCGTACACCGTCGAGCTGATAGAACCGGATGAGGCACACCGAGACGCCGAGGAGGGTACGGTGCTCAACACGAGCATTCCCGCCGGCAGCATCGTCTATCGCAACACCGACACGGTTCTGATCTC
>DALYYK010000479.1:0-2293 GCA_031983305.1 Candidatus Fimivivens sp.
CTATTAAAAGTATGGCCGTATTAAAATTAAAGTTCCGGGACGCTGGGATGAGCGCCTCAGCCACCAAAGGAGATGGGCTGTTCCTGCGTCACGCGCAGCTTAAACCGAGAAATTTCTTTGAGCAGCATATCTGCCTGTGCCGAAAGCTCTTCGCTAGCCGCCGCGCTTTCTTCAGCGGTTGCCGAGCTGTTCTGAACCACCGTCGAAACCTGCTCAACGCCCAGTGTTATCTCAGAAATAGCCGTGGACTGCTGCTCGGACGCCGTTCTGATCTGGGCGACCGCAGCGTTGACATTCTCCATCTGCACCGAGATCTCGCCAAGTGCACGCGCCGTATCGTTGGCGATATTAGAGCCGGCCTCAACCCTTTTGATCGAACCGGCGATAAGCTCAGCCGTCTGCTTTGCCGCTTCGGCCACCTTGGCCGAAAGAATACGAACCTCGTCGGCTACAACCGAGAAGCCCTTGCCGGCCTCTCCGGCGCGTGCGGCTTCCACCGCGGCATTCAAAGCCAGAATATTGGTTTGAAAAGCGATGCTGTCCACAACCTTGATGATCTTCGAAATTTCGTCGGACGACGCGTCGATATCCTGCATGGCTGTCAGCATCTGCTGCATCTGCGCATTACATTGCGAAACCTTTGTAGTGGTCCCGGCGATATGGCCGGACATCTCGTTGACGCGCTCAGTGTTGTGATTGACCTCGTCGGATATTTTTGCGGCCGACGTCGACAGCACTTCAATGGTGCCCGCCTGCTCGGTCGCACCCTGCGCAAGCATCTGCGCGCCGTCCGCGACCTGTCCCGAGCCGCTGTTGACCTGCATCGCGGAGGTTCTTATGACCTCAAACAGCACATTCATAGAATCGAGAATTTTATTGACTGAATCCGAAATCGGGGCAAAATCGCCCTCGTAGCTTTGAAGCGGAGCCATCGCAAGATCACCCTGCGAGATTTTAACCAGATAGTCGGACATTTCGTTGACGATGCCCTGCAATGTCAAAAACACCGATCTCAGCGATGCCGCCAGCTGCCCCATCTCGTTCTTAGATTCGTATACAATCTGTTCGCCAAGCTTGCCGTGCGCAAAGTGATCAGCCACACGGACAAGTTCGTTTAAGGGCTTGCTGATCGCCCGCGGAATGCTGATGCACAGCACAATTGAAACGAGCAGCCCCAGTGCCAGAACTCCCAGCAGCGCGACCGACAGCAGCATAAACAAGCGCTGATTGGCGTCGCTCTTGGCCAACGCGTCACGGTTGCTGTTCTCAAAGCACTGGTTGAGCAGCTCGGTCAGCTTATCCGCAGACCGAATACCCAGCGCCAGCTGAACCTTGGCCGTATCGGGGTTTAGATCCGACGCCAGCGTCAGCGCCTTTTGGAAGACCGGGAAAAATTCGTCGGTGTAAACTTTGTTTGCCTGATTGATAATATCCAGCGCCTCTTGGGTGGGCGAGGCGTTCAGAAAATTCTGATGATGCTCTAAATAGAGCTTATTGCACGCTTGGAGGCTTTCGGTGATGCGCACGACCTCCATGTGGTTTTTATAGTTCACGATTGCATAGCTGACCTCGCCCCGGATACGCTGCGCCGTTTCGACCATTTTTGAAATATCGGCCAAGGGCTTGGTCTGCTGCTCATACAACGATTTATCCGCCGCGCTGATCTGAGCCATCCCAAAAATTCCAAGGCCACCGATAATCATCTCAAGCAAAATAACAGCTACAAAACCACTGATGATGCGCCGTGAAATTTTCATATCATTGATACGAATGCGAAAGATTCTTATTTTTCTTCTTGTCTTGGGATTGTTTTTCATGATGTTCAGACTCCCTGCCCGATTTATTTTTTAATAACAACTATTCGCGCAAAATGTTACCAAAAATGGTCACATTTTGTACAATTTGGCTATTATCCACCATGTTAGGATGACTAGATTATAATATTATTTCTAAAGTATGTCAACAATAGTAAAATATTATTTCAAACTGTCATACAATAAGGACATTGCTCGAAGCACCATCATAATGATGGACACTTTGAATCTATCAGCAAAAATCTGTCTGCAAAAAGCCTATCTTGTAAAGAAAAAACAAGACAACAGGACACTCTTAAAATGATAATGCGGCATCGGTCCGCCGTCCGCACTATGCCCCGACCACCCTCTTTGTTTTTATCGTCTATTTTCCCCCTTCTATTTATTCAGCCGCTTCTCATTGATTGTCCCGCCACGTCGGAACCGTCAACACGATTTCGAAGGCGCGCCACGTCTGCATCGTGACGGTCGTTCAGATT
>DALYYK010000480.1:0-2284 GCA_031983305.1 Candidatus Fimivivens sp.
GACAAGCTCTCGATCTACGCCACCCAGCAGCTTTCCGCTGCCGGCGTGCCGGCGGAGCTGTTGCAGTTTGCCAAGGGCAAGGACGAGGCCGACACCAACAGCCGCATCCAGACGCTCAAGGCCATCATCGACAAGGGCGTGCAGGCCGGCGTCGAGACGCGCTTTAAGCAAAACAGCTACGTCCCGCGCGGCACCGCCGCCGCCTCGGGTGCAGATGCCGACACCAAGCCGCGCTCCCGCGGCGTGACCGTAGAATAGGAGGTAAATAGCTATGCCTAACAACATCGAATACGCAGAAGTATTTCAGGGATTTCTCGACGAGGAGCTCGAGCACCGTTCTTACACGGGGTGGATGGCGCCCGACGACAGCATGATCAAGTACGAGGGCGGCAAGGAGGTCAAGATCGCGCAGATAGACGTCTCGGGCCTCGGCGATTATAAGCCGGTCACCGACGGCAGCGCCTATCCCAACGGCAGCGTCAACCTCAAGTGGGTGCCTTATACGTTTACGATGGATCGCGCCGTGCGGTTTTTATTGGGCCGCACCGATCCGTCCGACTCCGCTTTTATGCTGACCTCCGAAAACGTCATGCGCGCCTTTGCATCCAAGCAGCTGGTGCCTGAGCAGGATATGTACCGCTTCAACGCGATTTACGCGGCGCTTAAGGCCAAAAGTGATCTGGCCTCCCATATCAAGACGCTGGGCACCGCGCTAACCAAGGATACCTGCGTTTCCTACGTCACCGAGTTTTTCAGTCAGATTAAGGAGGCGTCCAACGAGGACCAGAACTTTGTGGCGTTTATGGCGATGCGGTACGAGCCGCTTTTCAGGGCGGCCTCCAACAGCAACCACAGCTCGGTGCAGTTTAGCAAAACGGTCACCATCAACGGCGTCACCTATAAGTGCGCACTCGTCAACGATCTGCCGATCATTTTCGTGCCGTCCGCCCGTCTGCAGACGGTCATCAAGGTCAACGACGGCCGCACCGAGGGTCAGACCGCCGGCGGCATCATTGCGGACGCAACCTCCAAGGGCATCGCGCTGATGATCATGTCCTCGGACGCTGTAGTCGCGCTCGGCAAGGTCGATTCAGTCAAAGTCATTTCCTGCGACGAGCAGCAGACCAGCGATGAGACGACCATCAACTACCACTATGTATACGACTGCTGGGCGCTGGATAACCAGCTGGCCACGGTCGGCGTCGTGGAGGAGGCTTAACCTATGATCAGACTTATCAAAGGCACAATCGTGCGCGAGGTCAGCGGTATGGACGCGGCCGCGCCGTTTTTGGCGCAGGGCTTTACCGTCGATTATCCGACTGCCCCAATGTCCGAGGAGGAGGCGGCGGCCCGCAAGAAGCTGGCTAAGCTCAAGCCCGAGGAGCTGCGCGCCGAGTGCGAGCGCCTCCATATTGAGGCGCCCAAAAAGGCCACCAAGGCCGATATGATCGATCTGCTGGTCGCGGCCGCCCCGCCCCCGCCCGAGGCTTAAGCCCCGTGGCGGCGACGGTAACCGCCGCGCAGCTGCGCTCCTCGGTGTATCACAAGCTGGCCGCGCGCTATCCCGACGCCGGCAGCGATATGCTCGACGAGTGCATTGATCGCGCCGCGGAATATTTCTGCAGCAAGACCGGGCGGGCTAAGGTCCCGCCCGGCGCTTATTACCTCTGGATCGACATGGCCGTGCGGGTGTACGGCCTGCAGCAATCCGCTGCCGCACCCGCGCCGGTTGGCGCTGTCACATCGATCAAGAGAGGCGATACCACCATCAGCTATGCTGAGGGCTCGGTTGCCGAGGCGATGGCAGACATCGACAGCCGGGTGTTGCGCTACAGGGTGGTGAGGGCCAGATGACCGAGCGGGATATTTTGGCATCGACCTATTTTGATCGCGCCGACGTCTACCGGCAATCTCACCAAGAGGACCCCGACACCGCGCAGATGCGGCCCGTCGTGACGCAGATCGCGGCGGGCATCCGCTGCGCGTTATCCCAAGGTAAAAGCGGCAGCCATACCGTCAGCGACGGCGCCGGCGCTACCCGCAGCAGCTACGTGCTGTTTTGCGATCCCGCGGCCGATATCGCCGCCGGCGACCGGCTGGAGATCACGACCAAGACGGGCCGCAGCTATACGCTGTGGGCCGGTCAGCCGTTTGTGTATGTGTCGCACGCCGAAATCCCGTTGACGGGAGAGATGCGGTCATGATTATCGACCCTAGGCCATTTCGAGAGTATATCTACAAAATGAAAGCGGCGCAGCAAGGTATCGCCGGCAAGATGGAGTCG
>DALYYK010000481.1:0-2235 GCA_031983305.1 Candidatus Fimivivens sp.
GCTGCTGCCGCAGCATGCTCTTATCTTCTGCCATTTGGCTTACCTCCCCGCACTTGGCTCATACATCCATCTTATTGTATGAGCCGCCCCACGGCGGTTATGCCCAAAAGACAGCACAACAGCAGTAATACTATAGTCAAACGGCTGGAGATAGCAACAGGATAAGAACAGGATTGGCACAGATATTTCGCGCACGCCAAAGATAACAACGCAGTGTGCCGCAAAATAGGCCGCTAAGACAATCGGATTTTTAAGCTGTTGAACTCATCGCCGGACTATTCGATAACGGTGTAAAGGTCGGAAGCTTCATCCTTCTTGGCGTGCTCCGCCACCGAAATGACCTTGACATTCAGCGGCTTAGCGCCCAGTCCGACGGTAATTTTGTCGCCAACCTTGACGTCGTAAGACGCGCGCGCCACCTTGTCGTTGACCAAAATGCGCCCTGCGTCACACGCTTCATTGGCGACGGTGCGGCGCTTGATCAGTCGAGATACCTTCAGATATTTATCGAGTCTCATGCAGGACCTCCAAAAAGCAAACAAGCCGGCGCAGAAGCTCAAACCTGTGCGCCGGCCATATAATTTTTCTCTATTAAAGCCTTACTTGGCAACGGCGTCCTTGAGCGCCTTGCCGGCCTTGAAAGAAGGCAGCTTGGAAGCGGCAATAGTAATTTCTTCCTTGGTTCTGGGGTTGATGCCCTTTCTGGGGCCGCGGGTCTTTACCTCAAAAGCGCCAAAACCGACGAGAGAGACTTTCTCTCCGGCAACAAGAGCCTCGGTAATCGCGTCAACAACGGCGGTAACAGCCTTGTCGCTGTCCTTCTTGGAAAGCTCAGTCTTTGCTGCAACAATTCCGATCAGATCTGCTTTTGTCATAGTAATAAAACCTCCAAATAATTTTTACATCTTTACTTTCAAGCTACTTAAAAACATAAAATCAACGTCTATTTTGCCACCGGGTAATGCACACAGCGATAAAGATGAATACATTTTTGCCCATCTCAACGCTTTGCGTAACCATAGCCCGCAACAGTAAAATAGACCGAATTTTTGGTTTTTAAACAACCATTACCTGCCTTGTGCGTTTTTTACATCGCCCCAAAGCTTGTTTAACCGATCGAGCGGCGCATGCTTTAAATCGACATTTTCGCGCTTTGCAAGCAGCTCTACTGCATCAAACCGCTTTATAAACTTATTGCATGACGCTGTCAGGCTTTCTTCGGCATCCATATCCAGCATTCTTGCCACATTCACCGCCGAAAACAGCACATCACCCAATTCCTCGCAGCAAGATAGGCTGTCCTGCTGGAGCATGGCAGCCTTGAGCTCGGCAATCTCACTTTCAAGATCAGCCAAAGCCGCAGCCGCATCGGGATAATCAAAACCGGATTTCGCCGCACGCTTTTGAACCTTTTGACTGCGCATCAGCGCGGGCAAAAGGCTGGGCACACTGTGCAGCGTTTCTGAGACGGTCGTCTGGCCTTTTTCCTTTTTCTTGATCTCATCCCAATTCTCAAGAACCTGTTTAGAATTATTGACCATTGTATCGCCAAAAATATGCGGATGCCGTAAAATTAATTTTTTACAGATGCCATCCGCCACGTCGTTAATAGAAAAGTCGCCGACCTCTTCGCTGATGCGGCTGTGAAACACCACCTGCAACAGCAGATCCCCCAATTCCTCGCACAACATGTCGGCGTCGTTCGCGTCGATAGCCTCAACGACCTCATAGGCCTCTTCTATTAAGTTTTTGCGGATGCTTTGATGCGTCTGCTCCAAATCCCACGGACATCCATCTTTGTCGCGCAGCAGAGACATAATTCTAACCAAATCGGAAACCTGATAATTCTCTTTTAGCTCAAACGCCATGCCGGCTTAAATTCTCCTTTTTTATCGGTAAAATGCCTTACTTATTTTACCGCATTGTAACGCGATTTGCAAGGGGATTTGCACCATAATAACAGCAGTTTTTTTATTTTAGAGTCACTTTTAAGCAAATACAAATCGTTTTCTTGTATTCCGCCTGAGAGCAAAAGCGTGACCAGATAGACGCACCCGCCGCAAAGAATCGACACCACCAGCGCCAGCCGGTCGGAATATCGCCCGTCGAGCACGTCTAGGACCCCCAGCGCCGTCATGCAGCAGAGCACCGACGAAAACAGCGGACGTAAGAACATTGGGAATAGGCCGATGTTGCCGTCGATCGTGCGCATAAGCACCGCCGTGCCGCCCAGCA
>DALYYK010000482.1:0-2222 GCA_031983305.1 Candidatus Fimivivens sp.
GCGCGGCCCGGGCGATATTCTCGGCGCGCGGCAGCACGGCCTGCCGGGACTCGAAAACGCCGATCTCGTACAGGATGCCGCGCTTTTTTCAAAGGCGCAGCAGGCAGCGGTGGCGCTGCTGCGATATGATCCCGGCCTGAATAAGCCGGAGCATATGGGCATCGCGCAGGGCGTCAACCGGCTGATTGCGCAGGTGGGCGAGCGGCCCAACTAGAACTTTTAAATAAGTGAGGATCGTGTGGGCATTCTGTGGATGTGCATCGCGTTTCGCCTGATCAATAGAAATTTGTTGGGCGGTTTGAACGGCGCATTATTTATATTTAGTGGAGGTGTGAATTTTGGATCCAGCTATATATATTGCTATATTTGTCCCGCTGTTTATTGTTCTATTTGAAGAAAATAAGAAAAAGAAAATCATTAAAAATATAATTAACCCAAAAAGTGAAGAGGAGAAAAAATTACAAATGCTTGAATTTGCAAAAAAATTCATGGGTAAAGAATGTTATATATACACAATAAATAATACGTTTAAATGTGTTATCAAAGAGGTTGCTGACAATGCGCTATTGTTGGAAACTAAAAATTCTACCGATGTTGTCAATCTTGATTTTGTTCTTAGAATAAGTGAAATCAATAAACACAAAAGTGGTAAATAATCTTTTTATATTTTGATAGATTATAGAAGTATAATGAAAAACCGATAAATTCCAGTTTATCGACAGGCTATTAGCAATATGCCGTCGGGCCGATAACCTTTTTATCGTTTTCAAAGATGTATCCATCATCTATAAGAAGGGGCACCTCAAACACGGCCCGCTTGACAAATGCAGCGATTTCCAGCTAGAATAAACCAAGGCGCAGTTCTTTGCGCTTTATTTTGACTGTTTTTTACTATGTGAAAGGCTATGATAGCCTCGTACCGACGCCGCACCGGCAGGGCCGGTCATTTTTGTGCATCTTTCGTCCCGCCATTTTGGGGCTGTGGGCGGACAGGCCATCGCGATGCAGCGGCATCAACGATATAACGACAACTATGCAGGAAGGGGAAATTTATGGCGAAGCCTGCTTCGGGATATACCAACGAAAGCATCACCTCGCTGAAGGGAGCCGACCGTGTGCGCAAGCGCCCGGCGGTTATTTTCGGTTCGGATGGTCTGGATGGCTGTCAGCACGCCGTATTTGAGATTTTTTCAAACTCAATTGACGAGGCGCGCGAGGGCTACGGCAATAAGATCGTTCTTACACGCTATACGGATGGATCGATCGAATGCGAGGATTTTGGCCGCGGCATCCCGGTCGACTACAACACGCGTGAGGAGCGCTTCAACTGGGAGCTCGTCTTCTGCGAGCTGTACGCGGGTGGCAAATATAAGGACGGCGGGGCTGACAGCTACGAGTTCTCACTCGGCTTAAACGGCTTGGGCCTCTGCTCGGCGCAGTACGCGTCGGAATATATGCAGGTCGAGATTCTCCGCGACGGTTACCAGTACAACCTCTCGTTTGAAAAAGGCGAGAATGTGGGCGGCTTAAAGAAAGAACCGACCAAGAAAAAACAGACCGGCACCAAGATTAAGTGGCGGCCCGATCTTGACGTCTTTACCGATATCGCCATCCCGATCGACTATTTCCGCGAGACGGTGCGTCGTCAGGCGGTCGTCAATCCGAATATCCTGTTCATTCTGCGCAATCAGATTGGCAATTCGTTTGAGGAAGAGCAGTTTATCTATCAGAACGGCATCTCGGACTATCTCGCCGAACGGGTTGGGGAGGATTTTATTACGCCGATACAGACATGGTCGGCCGAGCGCAAGGGACGTGACCGCGAAGATCGCCCCGACTATCGCGTGAAGCTGTTGGTATCGCTGTGTTTTTCCAACACGACGGCCTTCACTGAATATTACCACAACTCGAGCTGGCTCGAGTACGGCGGCAGCCCTGAAAAGGCGGTCAAGGTCGCGTTTGTCAACCAGATCGACGGGTGGCTTAAATCGAACAATAAATACCTCAAGGACGAGAGCAAGATCACCTATAATGATATCGAGCCCTGTCTGGCGTTTATTTCGTCGAGCTTTTCGACCCAGACATCCTATGAGAACCAGACAAAAAAGGCGATCAACAACCGCTTTATCTATGAGGCGATGGCCGACTTTTTGAAGCATAATTTAGAGGTCTATTTTACCGAGAACCCCGACGACGCGCTGAGAATCGCCGAGCAGGTGCTG
>DALYYK010000483.1:0-2213 GCA_031983305.1 Candidatus Fimivivens sp.
GCGATAATCGGGGTTCTTTTTATGCTGTCCATCGCTGTCCCTCCCCGTCTAGCGGTCGTTGAGGCAGGCGATGCCAGGCAACTCAAGCCCCTCGAGGAACTCAAGCGAAGCGCCGCCGCCGGTCGAGATATGGGTCATCTTATCTTCAAAGCCGAGCTGAGCCGCAGCAGCAGCGGAATCGCCGCCGCCGATGATGGTCACGGCGGTGGAATCGGCCATCGCCTGCGCCACGGCGCGGGTGCCCTCGGCAAATTTGGGCATCTCAAAAACACCCATCGGCCCATTCCAAACAACGGTCTTGGCGTTTTTAATCACGTCGGCGTACCGCGCAATGGTCTTAGGGCCGATGTCCATACCCATCCAGCCCGCGGGAATTTCGGAAGAAGCGACCGTCTGGGTCGCCGCGTTCTCGGCAAATTTATCGGCCACAACGTTGTCCTCGGGCAGCAGCAATGCCACGCCCTTCTGCTCAGCTTTTTCGAGCAGTTGGCGCGCGATTTCAATCTTCTCCTGCTCGCAGATCGAGGTGCCGATCTCCCGGCCCTGTGCCGCAAAAAAGGTATAGGCCATGCCGCCGCCGATCAAAATGCTGTCGGCCTTATCCAACAGGCTCTCGATAACACCGATCTTGTCCGAAACCTTCGCGCCGCCCAGAATCGAGACAAACGGGCGCTCAGGGTCGGTCAGCGCCTTGCCCATGACGGCAAGCTCCTTACCGATCAGATAACCGCCCACAGCGGGCAGGTGCTCGGCCACGCCCGCCGTTGAGCAGTGGGCGCGGTGCGCGGTGCCGAACGCGTCGTTGACAAAAATGTCGGCCAGTGCGGCAAACTTTTTGGAAAGCTCGGGGTCGTTCTTCGTCTCGCCCTTTTCAAAGCGGACATTTTCAAGCAGCAACACTTCGCCGGCTTTAAGCGCCTTGGCCTTGGCCTGCGCGTCCGCGCCGACGACGTCGGCGGCCAGCAGAACCGGGCGGCCCAGCAGCGCTTCAAGCCGCTTGGCGACCGGCTTCATGGAATATTTTTCTTCCGGCCCGTTTTTCGGGCGGCCCAGATGCGAGCAAAGAATGACCGCGGCGCCCTTTGACAGCAGATAGCTGATGGTCGGCAGCGATGCGGAAATACGCTTGTCGTCAGTGATCTCCCCATCCGCCAGCGGAACGTTAAAATCGCAGCGGACAAGAACCTTTTTTTGAGAAACGTCAATCTCCTCAACGGTCTTTTTGTCGAACATGCTCATACGTTTGTCCTCCTTCATAACCGGCGGGCGGCGTACTGCCGCAAAGGGCCGGGTTTTACTTGGTGCCGAAGATGCGGTCGCCCGCGTCGCCAAGGCCGGGCAGGATATATTTGTTCTCGTTTAAGCGCTCGTCGCGGGCCGCGGCGTAGATCTGCACGTCGGGGTGCGCTTCGGTCAGCGCCTCAATGCCCTCGGGGGCCGCGATGATGCAAACAAACTTGATGCTGCGCGGGTTGCGCTTCTTGACGGCGTGTACGGCGTCGATGGCCGATCCGCCGGTCGCGAGCATCGGGTCGAGCAGAATCACGTCGCGCTCTTCAATATCGGCGGGCAGCTTGCAGTAATATTCATGCGGCATATGCGTATCGGGGTCGCGGTACATGCCGATATGGCCAACCTTGGCCGCCGGAACCAGCGCCAGCATGCCGTCGCACATGCCTAAGCCCGCGCGCAAAATCGGCACAAAGGCCAATTTTCTGCCCGAAATAATCTTCGACTTGGTCACGGTCATGGGCGTTTCAATTTCAACTTCTTTCAAGGGGAGATCGCGGGTCGCCTCGTAGCACATAAGCATCGAAATTTCGCTGGTCAGCTCGCGGAATTCCTTGCTGGGCGTATTCTTGTCACGGATCAGAGTCACTTTATGCTGGATGAGGGGGTGGTCGGTAATAATAGGTGTTAACATTTTTAGGCCCTCCTGTATGATAGATATTATGTGACGGCACACTACTATATATAATAGTAGCCACCTTTATTAAAACAACATAGTCACGCCCGAAATTGCCATAAAGCAATAAACCAGACGCTTTAGCGTCGACGCGTTAATACGGTCGAAGATGCGGTTGCCGATATAGGTACCCACACACAGCGCGACGATGGCCAGCAGCCATAGCTGCACAGTCTGAACGTCGAGTAGGCCGTTCGACCACCGCACCGCTGAAACGTACCAGCTGCCCAACGCAAAATAGGTCAGC
>DALYYK010000484.1:0-2202 GCA_031983305.1 Candidatus Fimivivens sp.
AGTATGCGTCCCTCGCGCTTGAGCAGCACGGCGGTCAGCGGATAACCGACAAAGCCCTGTACGCAGTACATGGCGATGGCCAGCACCGAGGCGGTCATCAGGCCCTTTTCAGCGGCGGCGGTCTGCATCATCGTTGCGGCGACAATGCCGCCGGTCAGAGGCGGAAGGCCCGCGATAATGAACTCGCGGCCGGTAATCGGCATTGCGATAAACCAGCAGAGTCCGACCATACCGGCTAAGCCCGCAAGCGTGATGCAGATGATCTTCCACTGCTCAAGCAGCTGCTTGATACTGATGATGGTGCCCATATGGGTGATGCACAGCATAATGACGAGCACGCCGCCCAGAGGCGGCCCCATTCCTGCCAGGGCCACAATATCCTTCGGGAAGAAGGTCCAGAAGCCAAACAGGAACAGACAGGCGATGACGAATACCGACGGTATCCAGGCTTTGGTTTTGGTTCCGACAAACTCGCCTATGTAATAGATGGCGGCCAGAATCAAAAATGCTAACAGGTTGTTCATGTGCGTTCCTCCTCTTAAATCTCATTTGCTATCGCGAATGCCGTTTTGGGGCGGCATTACGTCCCTGATAAAAATGGCGGGCGTACACCTCGAACATTAGACGCATTTGTTCAACATGACGTCAAGAATAATATTGTCGGTGTTGTTCATGCCGACGTTTGAAACCTGCGCGAGGTTTTTGATGGTGTCCTCAGGCGTAGGCCCCAAAATGCCGTTGTTGGCGGGAATCGAGATGCCCTGTAACGCCATGCCCGCCGCGTCCACCGCCGCGTCGGCGGCGATCGAAAGCTTATACGAGCAGCCGAGCTTCGCGCCGTCGCAGATCATGCCCGAGATGCCCGCGACCATGTTGTTGATGGCGGCGCAGATCTGCTGCGTACCTCCGCCGCGCAGATAGACGAGGCCTGCCGCGCAGCCTACGCCTGCCGCCACGCCGCAGCCGCAGACGGGTGAGAGCGCGCCCAGGTAGGACTTGACATAGATGGTGACGAGGTGGCTCAGCGCCACGGCGCGCAGCAGCGTTTCTTTGGGACAGCCGAGGCTTTCGCCGATGATGGCGATGGGCAGAATCGCGACCAGCCCGTGGTTGCCGCTGCCCGCGCTGCTCATCACCGGCAGCGGACAGCCCGCCATGCGCGCTTCAGAGGCGGCGGCGGTCAGCGCCTTGGCGCGTTCGGCGGGCGTGGAGGCATTGCCCGCAAAATAGCGGCCCATGCCGATGCCAAAATCCTGCGCGACGCCCGCCTCGGCAATGCGGCGGTTCATGATAATACCTTCCTCGAGAAAGGCGAGCTCCTGTGACGGAATCTTATCGCAGAACGTGATGAGCTGGGCGATGGAAAATGCCTGAATGCGGCTGCGCAGGTCGGCGACGGGAGCGGCCTTTGGCTCCGAGGTCTGCGGCACGTTGCCGCGCGTGTCGAGCAATACACGGCCGTCCTTTTCTTCATAGACAATATTTGTGTGCAGCTTTTGGATGAACACCTTGGCCTGTGAGGCGGTGCCGCGCATCTCGACCTTGATCGAAAGCCCCTGCGCCGCTTCGTCAAGCGACAGTGTAATCACCTTTTTGGCGGCCAGCGCCGAGGCGGCGGGAATGTCGGCGTCGCGCAGGTCGCGCAGCACCTCGAGCCCGTACTCGGATTTTCCGATCACGAGTGCCAGTGCTGCGGCAAAGACGATGCCGTGCTCGCTGGTGCCGGGAATGCCGACGTCCATGCCATTCTTGAGAACGTTTTTATCGACTTGTATCGATACCTGCTCCGGCGGCTCGCCCAGAAGCTCTTTGGCTCTTGCGACGGCCAGCGCCACCGCGCCCGGTTCGGTGCAGCCCAGCGCTGGGGTGACTTGATTTTTAAGAATTTGTATAATAAGGCTGTAGTCCTGCATAATGGCTCCTCCCGATTTGTCGTTTATGGCAGATTCGTAGATTAACTACTGCAAAAACCGTGCCAATCGGGCGCAATGGCTGAAAGATAATCGGTGGGCGAGGCCTGATACCGCTTTCTTAATAAAATATTCAGCCATAGAAAATTTATACATCAGCAAAAGGACTTTTATATTGTACATCATTTTTTCATAATTCGCAAAGAAAACGGACAAAGATTGGCAAAAACAATAAATTAATTTTCATAAATGATAACAGTTATCGCGACAAAGCCGTGTTTAACGGAGAGAC
>DALYYK010000485.1:0-2198 GCA_031983305.1 Candidatus Fimivivens sp.
CCTGAAATTAACCTTGTCGATATTGTAACGCCGCCATTTTTGCACCCCGACATGGTCGCTAAGGCACTGGCTGCCGGCAAAAACGTCATCTGCGAAAAGCCGTTGACCGGCTATTTCGGCATGCCGGATGACGCCGAGCCGATCGGCGAAAAAGTGCCCAAGAGCAAGATGTACGCCGAGGTGCTCAAGGCCATCGACGGCCTGCGCACCGTCGTTGAAAACAGTGACGCTAAGTTTTTATACGCCGAGAATTTTGTCTATAGCACACCGGTGCGCCGCGCTGCCGATATCATCGTCAAGCGCAAAAGCAAAATTCTGTTTTTAAAGGGCGAAGAAAGCCTCAAGGGCTCAAGCTCACCCGTCGCGGGCGAGTGGAAATATACCGGCGGCGGCTCCTTGATCCGCGTCGGCTGCCATCCGCTGGCCGGCATGCTCTGGCTCAAGCAGCAAGAAGCCAAAGCGCGCGGTGAGGTAATCACAATTAAAAGCGTGCTAGCCGACACCGGTCGCGCTACCACCTGCTTAAACGAACACGAGCACCGCCACATCAGCGCGAGACCGCAGGACGTCGAAGATTTTGCCAACGTGACCGTCACCTTTTCGGACGGCACCAAGGCGGTCGTGCTCGCTTCGGACACCGTACTGGGCGGAACCAAAAATTATATCGAAATCTACTGCAACGACAACGCCATGACCTGCAATATCACCCCGACCGATCTGCTCAACACCTACTTCCTCGATGAAGAAGGTATGGAGAATGTCGAAATTTCTGAGATGCTACCCGCCAAGCTGGGTTGGAACAAGGTCTTTGTTTCTGACGAGATCATCCGCGGTTATATGGGCGAGCTTCAGGACTTTGCAGAAACGGTCTATTACGATAAAACGCCGTCGAGTGACTTTGACCTTGCTTATCAGACCACCAAGGTTATTTACGCGGCATACCTGTCCGCCGAAGAAGGCCGACCTGTTGAATTTTAAAAACTTCGATTCACTTCTTAATCCAAAACAAGAACGGCTCTCCCTAGCAGGGAGAGCCGTTCTTGTTTTGTTTATTCAGGCCGCCCACCAAAGCCTTGCTAAAGTCGGCTTCTATGCGTCGCATCATGCGGCAGAATAACTAAACCGCTTTAAGAAGCCATTTTCTCACCGGTTGCGCTATAGGAATTACGCATATTTTCAACAAAGATGCCATAGCCCCGCGCGGGGTCGTTGACAAATACATGCGTAACCGCACCGACGAGCTTGCCGTCTTGCAAGATAGGGGAGCCACTCATGCCCTGTACAATACCGCCGGTCACCTCGAGTAAACGAGGATCGGTCACCCGAATCACCATATTTTTTGTGGGGTTCGCGTCGGTTGTGGCAATGCGCTCAATCTGAATATCATAGGCCTGCGGCTGTTTGCCCTGCACCGTCGTATAGATGGTCGCGGCACCCGCGTGTATCTCGCCCCTTGTCGCCAGCGGAACCGGCTCATGCTGCACAGGCGGCATGCTGCATTGGCCGTAGATACCTGTTTCGTTATTTTTAGTCAAGCTGCCTATCACCTTACTGTTGCCGAACACGCCGCGCAGCTCACCCGGAAAACCGCTTGAGCCGCGATTAACGCCGGTGATGGTCACCTCCACCGCTTCACCACTCGAGAGCGGCATGATCGCGCCGGTGTCCACATCGCAAATCGCGTGTCCGAGGCCTGCAAAAATACCGTCTTGGGGGTCGTAATAGGTCATTGTTCCGATGCCGGCTGAGCTATCGCGCACCCACATACCCGCGCGGTAGCTCTCATCAGAGGGTGACTGAATCGGCGTTAGAGATACCTGTTTGATAGCCCCTTCTCGCCGCAGTGTCACCTGCATCTCGCGTCCCTTGCTCTCACCGACGATTTTTCCGACATCCTCGTTGTAATAAATCTTTTTTCCGTCGATCGAAAGAATAATATCGCCGGTGCGAATGCCCGCGTTCTTTGCGGGATTAACGGCCTTACCTGAAAGGTCAAGATCACTTAACCCCACTACCATGACACCGTCGGTAAACATTTTGATACCAAACGGCGTTCCGGCGGGAATTACCATGTCTCTTTCAACAACCTTGACGCTGACCGTCTTGATGACCGCTCCACCCGGTAATGACAGCCGCATGGCATATTCGTTGCCCGCGCGGGAAACCAACTCGGAAGGCATGTCATCGACCCATCCGCT
>DALYYK010000486.1:0-2196 GCA_031983305.1 Candidatus Fimivivens sp.
GGCGGCGCCTCGGGCAGCGGCTCGATATCCATCTCGCTTAAAAAAGACCGCGGCGGCTCAACCGACGACTTTGTCAACCAGATCCGCGAAAAAACGGCGCATATTCAAAATTGCAGCATCACCACCACCGCTGAGAGCGCAATGTCGTTTGGCAGCAGCACCAGCGTTGAAATTGATCTTGTCGGGGCCGATTACGGCGCGCTTAAAACCGCCGCCACCACAGTCCGGGAGCAACTGGCGCTGATGGACGGCATCACGGCGACCGGCAGCAGCGTCTCGGACGGCGACCCGCGCGCAAAGCTTGCGGTCGACCCCATTCTGGCCGGTGCGGTCGGCATGACGCCCTATTCGGTGCTCACCGCCGCCTCGAACAAAATTGCCGGTGTGACCGCCATGGAATACCAGCAGGGCGACACGACCTACAACGTTACGGTCGAGTTCCCCTCGGGGCGCTACAAGAACCTCAGCGACCTTTATGGCCTGATGATTGACACCCCCGCGGGCGGGCAGATTGCCGTCACCGATATCGCGCAGGTCGTCTACGAGGAAGGCCCCACCGCCATCTCGCGCGAGGAGGGCGATTATATCGTCACCGTCACCGGCACGCCGGTCAGCGGCTCCGACATCACCGCCATGACGGCGCAGGCCGTCGCCGCAATGCAGACGCTTGATCTGCCCGACGGCGTGACGCTGCGCGCGGGCGGCAGCATGGATATGATGCGGGATGAGTTCACCGCCATCGGCTACGCGCTGCTAACCGCCGTATTCCTTGTCTTTGCCGTTATGGCGATTCAGTTTGAGTCGCTGGCCTTCTCGCTGGTTGTTATGATCTCTATTCCCTTCTCGCTGACCGGTGCTTTCTTCGGTCTGGCCGTCACCGGCAACTCGATCAGTATGACCTCGCTGATCGGCCTTGTCATGCTGGTCGGCATTGTGGTCAACAACGCGATCGTACTCATCGACTTTGCCAACATCATGCGCGTGCAGGGTATGGAGGTGCGCGAGGCCATCGTGTTCGCGGGCCGCACCCGTATGCGCCCGATCCTGATGTCCACGCTGACCACCGTTGTCGGCCTTCTGCCGATGGCGTTAGGCATCGGCGGCAAGGTCGAAACGATGCAGGGCATGGCAATCGTCGTCATCGGCGGCCTGAGTCTTTCGACGGTGCTGACGCTTGTGCTGATCCCCACCTTCTATCTGATGTTCGACAAGGAGGATCGCACGCGCAGAAAGCAGGAGAAAGCGCAAAAGCGCGAGGCCCAAAAACTGCAGCGCTAATTCTACGCTATTTATGATATTCCTCTTAAATTAAAGCCGCCGCCCGGTTCACAACACTGTGAGTCGGGCGGCGGTCTTATCTTGTTGGAATCAAGCTAAAAATCTTAATGCACCTGACTAATGCCTAACGCTGAAAGCCTACACCACTTTTATAATAAAAGTCGTTTACTGTGCCGGAAAACGCACAGTGACGGTTGTTCCCGCATTTTCTTTGCTTTGCAGCATGATCTTTGCGCCATGCCGCGCGGCGGCATGCTTGACGATCGAAAGCCCCAGCCCAGTGCCGCCCGTCTCCTTTGAGTGGCTCTTATCCACACGGTAAAAGCGCTCGAACACCCGGCTTTGGTGCGCCTCCGGAATACCGCAGCCGGTGTCGGATACGGTGAGCAACACACCGCCGTCCGTATCCCGCGCGACGGTAACGGTTGCCCTGCCACCCTTGTGGTTATATTTGATCGCGTTGTCGCACAGGTTATAGACCATTTCGGCGATGAGTCTGCGCACACCCGCAACCTCGGCGGGCTGCCCTGTGACGCTTAAGGTAACGCTCGCGTCGGCGGCAGCCTGTTGCAGCCGGTCAGCCGCCTCTCTCGCGATCGACAGCAGCTCAACCGGCCCGGTCGGCATAGTTTCGCCCTCGTCGAGGTGCGAGAGCGAGATGATGTCCTCGACCAGCGCGATCAGGCGCTGCGCCTCCCGGTAGATACGTTCGGTAAACCTTGGGAAATCCGCCGGTTTGGCAAGGCCATTTTTCATAATTTCGGCATAGCCCAAAATTGACTGAAGCGGCGTTTTAAGCTCGTGCGAGACGTTGGCCGAAAACTCGCGCCGCAGCTGCTCGGCGGCCAGCTGCTCGGTCACATCCAGCATCAGCATCAGGCTGCCGCCAGTCGCGACGGGGTTTGCGAGCAGGCGATA
>DALYYK010000487.1:0-2196 GCA_031983305.1 Candidatus Fimivivens sp.
TCATAGACGCGGTACACCCCATAGGGCTTGAGCACCGTCTCGATCTGCGCCTGGACCTGCTCGAAATCAACGCCCCTGTCCAAGGTGAAGACAAAGCTGTTCGCTTTGCCCTCCATCGAAAGCAGCCGGGCCATTTCTTCATATTCTAAAAAAGCGGCGTCGTAGGCGGAAAGATCGGGAAGCATTTCACTGATATTGCGGATCAGGTAAATATTTTCCGGGGATAAGCCGCTCCCTGTGACCGTGTATACGGTGTTCATCCCGCCCGCAGACAGCGTCACCGTCTCGCCCTCCGACAGCCCGTGCGCCTGAAAAAAACCGTCGCCAAGGATAATCTGCCGGCTCTGCGGCTGCGGCAGCATCCCTCTGGAAAGCAGTGGCCTATTTTGCCCATCCGGGGTAAAGGAGATCAGCCGCAGCTCGGTTCCCCGTTCCATCGAGGAAACCTTAACATCCTTTACCAGCCGCCCCTGCACGCTTTGAACCCCGCTGATGCGCTCCAACTTTCGGATCGCCGAAAGGGGGGCCTGTGCCACCTCGGCAAAGGCGTCACAAAAGGCGGTCGCCTCAAAGAAATATTGCTTCGATTCTTGGAGCTGATCCATCGCGATGGACAGCACCGAATAGCCGGCAAAGCCCATTGCGGCCACGGCCGCCGCCACCGCGTAGGAAGCGGTGCTCTTTTTCATATCCCGCAGCATTTTGAGCAGCAGCGTTTTTACCATACCATCGCCTCCGCCGGAACCGGCGACGGGTTTTCTTCGATGCGCTCGATTTTGCCGTCCTTCATATGGAAGATCCGGTCGGCCACCTGCGCCATGCCCGCGTTGTGTGTGATGGCAATCACAGGGCAGCCCAGCCGGTCGCGCACCTCGAGCAGCAGCTTGACCACCGCGACGCTATTCTGGCTGTCGAGCGCGCCGGTGGGCTCGTCGCACAGGAGCAGCCCGGGATTTTTCACGATCGCACGGGCGATGGATACGCGCTGTTGCTCACCGCCCGACAGCTGGGAGGGGAAGTGTCCGCCGCGCCCGCCCAGCCCCACGAGCCGCAGCGCTTCGTCCGGGTCGGTCGCGCCTGAAACGATGCTGGCTGCCAGCGCCACGTTCTCCCGGGCGGTCAGCGAGGGGATGAGATTGAAAAACTGGAATACAAAGCCCACCGCATCCTTCCGGTAGACCGAAAGCTGCGCGTCGCTGTACCGGGTGAGGTCGTTGCCGTTATACCAGACGCGCCCTTCGCTCGGCCAGTCCATTCCGCCAAGCAGGTTGAGCAGCGTGCTCTTCCCGCAGCCGGACGGTCCCAGCACAACAATGAACTCCCCCGCGCAGATCTCGAAGGAAACCGCGCGCAGGGCATGGACTTTCACGTCGCCCGCACCGTACACCTTTGATAGATTTTCTCCGCGGAGTATACATGAGCTCATACTACGCCCTTCTTTCAACGAGCCCGTTTTGAATCAGATCGAATGCCTGTTTGACTTTTTCCAGCGCCGCTTGCTGCCCGCCCTCCTGATAGTATCTATGCACAAGGGAGGACATCACAGGCAGAATCATTTCCAACACCAGACCCAGATCCACATCCTTGCGGACAAGTCCTCTTTCCTGATCCTGCCGCAGGTATTCCAACATGCTTCGCTGTGAATCCTGCATCTGCCCAACAACCCACCGGATAAATTCGCTGTTGTCCCGTGCCATGTGCATGGCGATCTGATTATATTTGGGGTAACGCTCAAGCCAATCGAGCACCGCCGGGATCGACGCGTAAGCCGCTTCAAAAAAGGTGGCGTTTTCCCCCGGAGGAGAATGCTTCGCGAAGACCTCGAGCTTTTCTTTGCCGATTTTATTCATGATCAGCATATACAGATCTTCTTTGTCCGAGAAATACTGATAAAAACTTCCGCGGGGGATCTTAGCCGATTTCACGATGCGGTTGATCGAAGCGTCGTCAAAACGGTAATCGGCAAATTCGTTGATAGCCGCTTCGATAATGCGGTCTTTCTTTTCCTGTGGCAGATGTTCAAAGGTAGCTGTGGGCATTGCCGCACCTCCTGATTGACTCAAATCTTATATGACAGGCATGTCACTTTCTATTGCATAGCATAGCACAAAGCAATTTGCATGACAAGGGTGTCACAAAAGAGGTAGTGTCAAGAATTATGCGCAAATTAGTTTGCAGTCTCTGAAAAGATGAAAT
>DALYYK010000488.1:0-2180 GCA_031983305.1 Candidatus Fimivivens sp.
CACTCCACATTGGTGGTTTCCTGTTCTTGAGCCAGACGCTCGAGTTCCTCGCGGCCTAAGCTGATAAGCACCCGCTCCACGCGTTCGCGCGAGCAGTCGCAGCGATAGGACACCTCGCGCTCTTCAATGACTTCATACGCAAAGCCTGACAGCGCACGATCTAAAATATCCCGCCCCGAAAGCCCGTCGTTAATCATCGTTGAGACAGACGGCACGCCGGGCAGCGTCTTTTCGAGCTGCTCAATCGTATCGTCCCCAGCACCCGGCAGCAGCTGCAACAGATAACCACCCGCGGCCTGCACTGACAGATTGGGCGCGACGAGAACGCCCAGCGCGCACACCGTGGGCACCTGCTCGGAATTTGCAAAGAAATAGGTCAGGTCGTCCCCGATCTCGCCGGTAACAATCGGCGAGTAGCCGGTCTGCGGCTCGCCCGTACCCGAGTCTCGGATGACCGACAGAAAGCCGTCGGTACCGATAACACCGCCGACATCAAGCTTGCCCTGACTGTTCAGCGGCAGCTCCACAACCGGATTGGTTACCGAAACGCGCGCGTTGCCAAAGGCGTCAGAGACGGCGATGACCGTCCCGGCCGGGCCCTTGCCAGAGATGCGCAGCGTGATGGTGTCGTCGTCGTTCTTGAGCGCGGCGCCCATCATTGAAGCCGCCGTCATCAGCCGCCCGATGGCCGCCGTCACCGTCGCGGCGCTTTGATGAATCTGCTCGGCGCGGTTGCACATATCGGTCGAGTCGAGCACCGTCGCCAGAATGGCCCCGTCGGTCGTGATGGCTCTAAGCAGCTTTCCCATGCGTTTAGTTCCCCTTTTTAGTTACAAAAATATAGCGCTCGGAGGTTTCTACCGGCACTGTCAGGCTGTCGTCGGCATAAAGCGCCGTCAGCGTCAGACCAACCTCCGAGAGCATGTCCGACACCTGCTCAACAGTATAGCCGCGCTCGCAAAAGCGTTCGCCGGTGCGGACGTAGCTGCCATTAGCCTGTCGCGTGAAAAAATCCAGCGAAATTTCTGTCAGCAGTGCGTCGGTTTTGTTGCGCCAGACACAGACTGTGTCCCCTTCTTCGTAGACATAGCAGTTGTCGGCCAGCAGGGTCCGATGCTTATAGGGTGTGTTCATATCAAACACAAATACGCCCCCCGGCGCTAAAAAAAGTGAGACGCGCGACAACGCGCGCCGCAGGGCGCGAGGGTCGGTGAGATGATTCAGGGAATCGAGCGCGCAGACACAGGCGTCTATCGTACCGTAGAGGTCCAGCGTCTCCATGCGCTGGTTCAAAAACAGAATCTGCGCACCGGCATCATACGCCTTTTGCTGCGCGATGGACAGCATCTGGGGCGACGCATCGGCCGCGATGACATCGTAACCCAGCTGCGAGAGCGCGATCGACAGGCTGCCGGTGCCGCACGCCAAATCGAGGAGCAATTTCTGCTCCCCGATGTGCGGTGCTATAATCTGATCAAAATAGGCGGCGCGGCGTTTATAATCCACAGGCTTGATGAACCTGTCATAAAACGGCGCAAACGCGTTATAGGAGGCCATCCTTTTCCAGCCTTTCGAAAATGATCTTATAACCGTCGCTGCCGTAATTGAGCGAACGGTTCACACGGCTGATCGTCGCGGTTGAAGCGCCTGTCTTCGCCACAATGTCGCTGTATACCTTGCCCTCTGAGAGCATCGACGCGACCTGCAAGCGCTGTGTGAGCGCCTTGAGCTCCTGAACAGTGCACAGATCGTCAAAGAAGTTGTAGCATTCCTCGATATTTTTCAGGCGCAGAATTGCTTCAAATAAAAACTCGACGTTCATTTCCTTTAGGCGTGGATTCATATAATTACCTCCAAAAGTTTTGTTGGCATAATATTACAGGAATGCAAAATGATACAATTTTATTTTACCACTTCACAATGTAAAAGCAATACCCTGCGCCAAATAAAAACAATCAAAGGTCGTTTCTGGCTAAATCCTCAAGGCTTTCGCGGCGGATAATCTCGCGCGCCTCTTTGTCACGCACCATGACGGCGGCGGGTCTTGGAACGCGGTTATAATTGGAGGCCATCGCGTAGTTATAAGCGCCGGTCGCCAGCACGGCGACAATATCGCCGACCTTCGGGGACTGAATCGGCATATTCTCGCCGACAAGGTCGCCGAGAATATGCCGATTCAG
>DALYYK010000489.1:0-2177 GCA_031983305.1 Candidatus Fimivivens sp.
TCTTCGGCGGCTTTTGTTTCACGTGAAACAATGGTAATTTCTCAAGATTATCAAAAATAGTTTATGCCAGCTTCACATTCGGCGGTATAATTAAAATAATAAGGACAAGGAGGCGCGAAAATGGCTAAAATATTGATTGTCGACGATGAAGAAAAAATCCGCTTTGTGGTCAAGGAATATGCGCAGTTTTCCGGCCATGAGGTGACAGAGGCCCCCGACGGCTCAGAGGCTGTGGCGCTTTGCAGAGATCATAAATTCGACCTGCTTGTGATGGATATTATGATGCCAAGGGTCGACGGCTTTACAGCCGTCAAGCAGATACGAAAGTTTTCGACGCTGCCGGTCATCATGCTCTCGGCCCGGGGGGAGGAATATGACAAACTATTCGGATTTGAGCTGGGCATTGACGATTATGTGGTCAAGCCCTTTTCACCCAAGGAGCTGATGGCGCGCATCACGGCGGTGCTGACCAGAAGTCAGCAGGCGCGCAATGAGCACGAAAAGCTTGAGTTTGACAGCTTGAGTATTGATTTGACCGGCCGAACCGTCACCGTCGACGGCGCGGCGGTGCAGATGACGCCCAAGGAATATGAACTGCTGTTTTACATGGTCAAAAATAGGGGCATTGCACTTTCTCGCGAGCGGCTGATTACCGAGGTGTGGGGCTATGACTATTTTGGCGACGACCGAACACTCGACACGCATATTAAAATGCTACGGCAGAATTTGGGCAGATATCGCAACTGTATTGTGACGCTGCGTTCCATGGGCTATAAATTTGAGTATTAGTCTGCCGCAGAGAAGGAAACGCTATGTTTAATATAAACCGGAGCATTGAGCGGCGCATTGCCAATTCTTTGTTGGGTTATACGCTTTTTACCGTCGCGCTGCTGTGGCTGTTTCAAATCATTTTTTTAAACACCTATTATCACATTATGCAAAAGGCCAGCATAATGCGGGCGGGCAGCCAGATTCTAAACAGCTTTGCCGACAGTAATTTCGAAACAAAGCTTGAGGAAATCTGCTTCTCACACGGCATGTGTTGTGTCGTCATTGACAGCAGAGGCAATGAACGGTACTCGATCGATATGCTCGGGCGAGGCTGTCTGATCCATTCGCCTGCCAAGACTTCGGTGGGGAAGATGGTAGCACCCGTATTAACGGGTCAAAAAGAAGAAGTTGTGAAACGGATCAAAAACAATCACTTTCGCAACGAGGCGCTGATCTATGCGCATTCGGCCATCGACGCCAACGGCGAAAGGATGATTTACATCCTCAACGCATCGCTTGATCCGTTGGGATCGACCAGCGGCATTCTTAAAAGTCAACTTCGTATCATCACGGCGCTGCTGATTGTTGTGGCGCTGGTTATGTCTAAGCTTGTGGCGAGAAGGCTCTCCCGGCCGATCAAAAACATCACCCAAAAGGCCAAGGGACTGGCAACCGGCGAATATACGGCCGATTATGAGGGCGGCGGCGTCACCGAGATCGAAGAGCTCGCGCAGGCGCTGAATTTTTCAGCCGAGGGCCTCTCAAAAGTGGAGGATTTGCGGCGGGAGCTCGTCGCCAATGTTTCACATGATTTAAAAACGCCGCTGACCATGATTAAGGCCTACGCCGAGATGATACGCGATTTAACCGGTGAGAATAAGCAAAACCGCGATTCACAGCTTGATGTGATTATCTCCGAGGCGGACAGACTCACCGCGCTGGTGACCGACCTGATCCAGATTTCGCAGGATGAAAACGAGGCGCGCAGCTTAAAGCCCGAGACCTTCAATCTAACCAAGATGATTTCGGATATCACAACCCGGTTTGAACAGACCAACCCAGGATATATCATCAAGGTTCGGGCCGAGGACGACCGTCAGGCGTTTGCCGATAAGCAAAGCATCGGGCAGGTGCTCTACAACCTGATATCCAACGCTATCAACTATACCGGACCGGACAAAACGGTGGGGGTGACGCTGCAAGAGACATCCAACGGATGGCTGCGCGTGGAGATTGAAGACAGCGGCATTGGTATCGCCAAAGAAGAGCTGCCATTGATCTGGGAACGATATTACCGCAGCCGCAACACCCATCAGCGGGCTGTGGCGGGCAGCGGCCTGGGGCTGTCAATCGTTAAGGATGCCCTAGTGCAGCAAAACCTGCCCTTTGGTGTGGAAAGTGAACCG
>DALYYK010000490.1:0-2171 GCA_031983305.1 Candidatus Fimivivens sp.
GGCGCTTTCTTTCGCGATATTTACACCGCTGATGATATATAACCGGGGCTACTTTATATTTCTCGGGGATTTTAATGTCCAGCAAATCCCGTTTTATCGGATGGCGCATGAGATGGTGCGCTCGGGCAACATCTTCTGGAACTGGCGCACCGATCTGGGTGCGAACTTTATCGGCTCCTATAGCTTTTATCTGCTTTTCTCGCCGTTTTTTTGGCTGACGCTGCCCTTCCCCACCGATTTTGTGCCGCATCTGATGGCGCCGCTGCTAATGCTTAAAACCGCCTGCGCCTCACTGACGGCCTATCTGTATATCAAGCGTTTTGTCCGAGACGTCAACTGGGCTGTGGTCGGCGCGATTTTATACGCCTTTTCAGGCTTTATGACCTTTAACATCTTCTTTAATCATTTTCATGATGTCTGCGTCTTTTTCCCGCTGCTGCTCGTAGCGCTTGAAGATCTTGTCATGCATGAGCGCCGCGGCTTTTTTGCGGCAATGGTCGCCGTCAACTGTCTGATCAACTACTGGTTTTTTATCGGGGAAGTCGTCTTTGTTCTTCTTTATGTCATAGTGCGCATCGCCACCGGCGGGTGGGGGTGCAACGTCGTAAAATTTTTCCGCATCGCATTTGAGGCGCTGCTGGGCGTGGCGCTCGCAGCGGTCGGCCTGCTGCCCTCGGTGCTGGCGCTGATGGGCAACCCGCGCACCGGAGCGGACAACCTGATCAACGGCTGGCTGATGTGGGTGTACGGCTTTAACCAGCGCCTGCCCGCGATTATTCAGAGCTTTTTCTTCCCGCCCGAGCTGCCCTCACGCCCGAACTTCTTCCCCGATATGGGCGCGAAATGGGCGTCGCTCTCGGCGTGGCTGCCGTTGTTTTCAACCTCGGGCGTCATCGCCTTCTGCGCGGCCAAGCGGCAGAATTTCCATAAGCGTCTGATTATCCTCTCGATGATTATGGCGCTGGTTCCGGCCTTTAACGCGACCTTTGTGCTGTTTAACCACTCATACTACGCGCGGTGGTTCTATATGCCGGTGCTTATGATGTGCGTGGCCACCGCTACCGCCCTTGAGGAGCGCGATACTGCCGCGATGCGGCTCGGCTGGGCGAGCGGCTGGCGTTGGACGGCGGGCTTTATCTTCGTCATCTCGGCCGCGGTCGCCTTCTCTCCCGTTTCGGACAAGAAGGGCGGCTTTACCTTTGGTCTGTACGACAATGCCGCCGGTTTCTGGCTGATTGTCTTTGCGGCCATGCTTTGCCTGCTGCTTTCGGCTATTTTGCTATTTTTGCTGCGTGAAATCCCGGCCTTTCAGCGAGTGACCTGCATTTTTCTGTCCTTTATCATCGTGGCCTTCACAACCGGCTACCTGATCAGCGGCAAGAGCGCCAAGGAACGGGACGATTGGTTTGTGGATGTTGCGATTGACGGTCGAAAAACGCTGGATCTGCCCGACGCCCCCTTTGCCCGCAGCGACTTGTACGAATGTATGGATAACCTTGGTATGTTCTGGGGCTTGCCGAATATTCAGGCCTTCCATTCCATTGTGCCCGCTTCGATCATGGAGTTTTATCCCTATGTCGGCATCAAGCGCGATGTTTCGTCCAAGCCCTCGACCGAATATACGGCGCTGCGTTCGCTGCTCTCAGTGCGCTGGCTGTTTATCGATGCCGGCGAAAAAGAGCAGACCCCGATGCCGCACTATACCTTTTTTGACGAGCAGCTCGGCTATAACATCTACGAGAACAGCGACTACCTGCCCATGGGCTTTGCTTATGAATATGCCATCAACGAAGAAGCGATGAATTCGCTCTCGGGCGAACAGAAGGTGCGCCACATGCTGCACGCGCTCGAGCTTTCAGACGCCGCCATCATCCGCAACTTTGATATCATCGAGGAACTTCCCGAGGTGGATTACAGCGCGATCTCCGAGAACGGGCTTCAAAACGCGATCGACGAACGTTATGATCTCTCCGCCGACAGCTTTGCCATCGACAACCGCGGCTTTACGGCCACGGCCAGCCTGCCGCAGGAACGGCTGATGTTCTTCTCGGTGCCGTATGAAGCGGGTTGGCAGGCCACCGTCAACGGGGCGCCGGCGCTTATCGAAAAGGCCAACGTTGGCTTTATGGCGGTGCGCGTACCGGCGGGTGCGGCTACCATTCGCTTTGATT
>DALYYK010000491.1:0-2164 GCA_031983305.1 Candidatus Fimivivens sp.
CATCGGCTCCTCACACAGCACCGAGCACCCCGACTGCTGAAGCTGTGCTTTCAGACTGTCTGTCTGCGACATGCGTTTCCTCCTAATCGCGGTTGAACTTATTATTCAGATGCTTGATAACCCTTCAAACCGCATGCAAGCAAACGGCGTTATCAATACGAGCGATAAGTCAAACCGCTGTAATAAGCGTTACTGCCAGTAGCTGTTCACCGCAATCTTCTCGACGGGCGGCAGCTCATCCTCCGGCATACCAAGGCCGCGCATCAAGTCGTGTGGCGCACTGTAGCCGAGCTTTTTAAGCCGCAGGTTCATTGTGGCCGCCTCGATGATAACCGCAAGATTCCGGCCTGGCTTAACCGGAATGGTCACGCACGGAATTTTGATGCCCAAAATTTCCATAACCTGATTTTCAAAGCCCAGACGGTCGTAGGTCGTCTCGTCGCTCCAAGGCTCAAGCTGCACGATAAGCAGAATCTTCTCGGTGATTTTTACGGCGCGCATACCAAACATGCGCTGCGCGTTAATAACACCTATGCCGCGCAGCTCCATAAAATGCCGAATATTGTCCGGCGAGGTGCCCACAAGCGCCTTGCCAGAAACCTTGCGGATCTCAACCGCGTCGTCCGCCACCAGACGGTGCCCGCGCACGATCAATTCAACCGCCACTTCGCTTTTACCGACGCCGCTTTCGCCCAGAATCAGCACGCCGTCGCCAAACAGCTCCATGAGCACACCGTGCCGGGTGATGCGCGGGGCAAGGTCGACATTGAGCTGCGAAATCAGCGAGGACATAAACGAACAGGTGTTCTCATCGGTGCGCAGCAGCGGAATCTGCGCATGTCTGGCCGCGTCAACGAGCGACGGGCAGGTCTCAAGGCTGCGGGTGATAATAACCACAGGTGGCTTGAGTGAAAAAAGATGCTCAAGACGCTGGGCCGCCACCGCTTTTTCGAGTGTGTGCAGATAGCTCATCTCGGTTTTGCCCAAAATCTGAATCCTGTTGCTGTCAAACACCTCAAAATAACCCGCCATCTGAAGGCCGGGGCGATTGACCTCGGAGCTTGTGATATTGATCTGGTCGGCAGGTGTGGGCAGGTAAATCGTTTCAAGCTTGAATTCGTCGATCAGCTTGGAGAGCGTAATATGAAACTTTGTTGACATGCTTATCAGCACCTTTACCCTTTTTATACTATAGGCTTATTATACAAGAATATTTGCTATTTTTCAAACGAACACTTCAAAAAATCTTTTGTTGTTTTCTTTTTAGCGGCTTAATGGTATAATAGCCGCGAAACGGCTGTCATGCCCGCGCCGCCGCCCACTAAGCACAGCTGCGGCAAGCGGTTGGTTTTTGCTGCATTTGCTATGAAATAAAGCCGCGGCGCAGGGCGTCATAAAGAGCATGCGGCATACGCATACAGCCTGACAGCAGCCGCCAAACGGCGATTCTGTTTTAAAAGGCGTCACCCCTCGCTTTAAAGCAAACCCGCAGTTTTTGCAGGCACCACTTTTACGGCAAGCTGCGTCTTAAAACAGGACATACGCCATACGGCAGAAAAAATATTCGGAGGAAACGTTGTGAGAATCGCAATTTTTGTGGAGACCTATCTCCCTTATCTCAACGGCGTCGTGACACATGTCAAAATTTTACGCGAGGGCTTGATTCATAATGGGCACGAAGTGCTGATTGTAACCGCCGACAAAAACGTGCGCGAGCATGTCATTAAAGACGGTGTGCTGCGCTGCCCCGCGCTCGAGGTGAAAAAAATTTACGGCTACGGGATTTCAAGCCCCTTGAGCCTGACCCTTGGAAAGAAAATAAAGGAATTTAGCCCCGATATCGTTCACATTCAGCAGGAATTCGGTATCGGACTGGCCGGTATACGCGCCGCGCGGGCGCTGGGTGTCCCGCTGGTCTACACGCTGCACACCATGTATGACGATTATCTTTATTATATCGCGCCCTGGCCCTTAACCGATATGGCGCGGCGCATCTCGCACAACTATATTCGTTTTATCTCCCGCCGTGCCGATATCGTCACCGGCCCCTCTAAAAAATGCGTCGATTATCTCGCAAACGCCGGTGTTCACCGCAAGGTCTATGTCATCCCCAACTCGGTCGAGCTTGAAAACTACACCGAGGACGCCACAACACCCGCACAGC
>DALYYK010000492.1:0-2159 GCA_031983305.1 Candidatus Fimivivens sp.
TTTAATACCGGCTGTACCGGCGTCTGGGGCACGGCCTGTATCGGCGCCTCGCCCTTGAGCTGCGGAATAACGGCGTTAATCGTTTCGATCAGCTCCACCGGATTGGAGGGCGCATAGTCCTCGATATTGCTCTGGATCCCCTCGACCTCGGCTTTAAAAAAGTCGGAAGATTGAAAGAGAATATCGAAAATCGGCCTGCTCAGGATGCTCTTCATAATTTCCGGATTGTCGCGTACAACAAAGAACATGTCCTCAACGCGGTGCGCCACCTTTGAAAAAGCAGAAAGGCCCATCATCGCGGCAGAACCCTTGATGGTGTGCATAATGCGGAAAATCTCGTTGATATCCTCTGTTGTCATCTCCTGGTTTTGCTCGGATTGCAGCAAAATCTCATCCAATTGCTCCAAAAGCGTGGTTGTTTCGTATAAAAACATATCCACCATCGGGACCATGCTCGCGTCAAAAACACTCATGTTCTTCACCTGCTAACATATTTTTTTACATAATTTAACCTTTTGTTTCATACCATTATAATATATTTTTTGCGTATTTCCTACTCTTTTTTGGACTTTTTTCAATAATTTCTATTATATTGATAATGAATAGCAATTTAGCTGCTTATTTTCAGAAAATACTTGTGTTTTTTGTCGTTTTAATATGATATAATGACGTATAAATCATTGTGGTGTCGTGCTCGATATGCGGTCACATTATTGTTATATCGCTAGATAGTCAACATCATTTTGTAACCTTAGTGTTGAGGAAGTGAAGTAACGTGGCGGATATTCTAAAAATTACAACCCCCGTCATCGACCGTTCCGCCGTTTCGGCCAACCGGCCTGTTGCCGACCCTTCCATTCCATTTCAGCTTTCGGATATCACCAAGGTGATCAAGCCCGGTGAACAAAGCGAAATATTACAGCAAAATAACGGGATGATCGAGCGCGAAAACAGCGCCACCATCCTGATGAACCTTTTAAAAGACCCGTCGGTGACTGTCAGCTTTTTGAAGAATATCGATATGCTTCAAGAAATCATCAAGCTGATTCCGGTGAACAACCGCGCGCTGACCGCCGAGATTGAACAGCTTTTTAGCGATCTGCTGATGACCCCGGGGGATATTGCGGGGGAGCTTTGGCGGCAGGAACAGGCCTCAAGCGCTTTTAAAGGCGATTTGTTCGATTTTCTGCGCGAGCAGCTGGCGCAAAACGGTAAGCCTGAAATGCGCTATGGCATCTGCAACCTGTTAAAGTCACTCAACGCCCTTGCTTCTCAGGAAAAGATTTTAAAGTCTATTTCAAACGGTCTTTCTTTTTTGTCCGAGAGTCTCTCGAGCAGCCCCTCACTTTCTCAAAAGCTGATCGATCTGGCAGGGCGGTTTAAAGAGCCGGGCGCACAGAATCATTTTAACGCCCTTAAGGATGAGACCTTAGTGCTGCTTAACGAGGTTAAGGGCAGCATTTTATATTCGCCGAAGCTTCAGAAAATGGTTCCGATGATCATCTATAATCTGTCGCGTTTTAACGACAACCCCCATTTTCTAAAAGAATGCGCGGGCAGTCTCTCAACCATTCTGGATGGAGATGCGCAAAAGCAGCTGCTGGCCGACCTGCTGCATGACTACAGTCAGGGCGACCGGGCGCAGCAGCCCTCTAAGGTTATGAACATCATCGCCGAAATTATCGCTAAGCAAAACGACAACAGCGAGCTTGCGATGATTGGTGGCGAAAAGATAGAAAAAATTATCTACAGCCTGCTTTCTTCCCCGTGTAATTTTACGCCGCTGCTGCATTACATTGTCCCGGTGCAGGCAGACGATTTAAAATCCTTTGCCGAGATCTGGATCGACCCTAACGCTGAAAGCACCGACGCCAGGGGCAACCGCGTGCAGGACTGTATTCATATGCTCATGGTGTTCGATATCGACGGCATCGGCCGCTTCGAGGCTGAGCTTGCCGCCACCGGCAAGGATATTATGGTTAACCTTTTCTGTCCCGCGCCCTATCTGCCTGCCTTTTCGGCGCTGTCCGCGCCGGTGCGGGAGCAGATTTCCGCCACGGGATACCGCCTCTTAAGCCTCTCGGTAGACAAGCTTGAAAAGCACCGCTCGCTAATGGACGTATTCAAAACCTTACCGCACAGAAGGACGGGTGTCGATG
>DALYYK010000493.1:0-2151 GCA_031983305.1 Candidatus Fimivivens sp.
TGATGGGGGGCATCAGCGTGCTGGCACTCTTGGCGGGTGCGGTGGCGGTGGGGCAAAATGGAGCGCAGCAACCGATTTTTGCGACGCCTGCCGATCCGGGCGGTACAACGATCACAACGGCAACGCCTTCCGGCAGCGCAGCGGCTGCGAGCCCGGCCGTGCGCGCCACGCGGGAGGCGCTGGCCGAGATGCTGATCGACCCGCCCTATACTTTTAACCCCGATCATATGAAGGCCTCTGACTTTGGGCCGTTCTTCACCGGTACGGCGGCGACAGTACGCACCGAGACGGTGTTGCTGGCCGGTACGCCCTATGAGACGACACTCACAGTGCTTGAGGGCGCCGTCGACGGCCCGACCGTTTTTGTCGTCGCGGGCATTCACGGGGATGAAACCGCAGGTTACAGCGCTGGGAATCTGCTCAAAGACATATCGATCGCCGCGGGCAAGCTGTGCGTGCTCTCGCCCGCCAACGCTAACGGTGTCGCCAATAACAGCCGCTATGTTACCGAGCGGTTGGATTTAAATCGAAGCTTTCCGGGCAAGGCGGACGGCAACGCTGCCGAGCAAATTGCCTGTACCATTTTGGGACAGATTGAAGCACTTCAACCCGATCTGCTGCTTGATCTGCATGAGGCCCGCATGATGAGCGATAAGTCCGATTATCTGGGTAGCTCGCTGATTTATTCCGATCTTGCAGGCATGGAGACGCTGTTTTTCGACCTGTTGTTCGCCACCCAAACCGGCGAAATTTGCGGTGAGCCATTTGCCTGGTACGCCCCCGGGCCCGAGGGCAGCGTCAACCGGACGGTGACCGGGCAGCTTGGCATACCGGCTATCACCGTTGAGACGTTTCGCGGTTATCCGCTGGAGAGGCGGATAGCCGATCAGCTGGCTATCGTGCAGTATGTGCTAGGCTATTACGACATGCTGTAAAAGCTAAAAAGCCCGTCGTAGCATTTTTTCTGCTACGGCGGGCTTTTGGACTGCCTTGCAAACGCGCGCTTACCTCTTCCAGCGGTACTTTTGCTTGGGGCGGCCCTGACGGCCATATTCCGAATGAATTAAAACGCTGCCCTCGCCTACAAGATAGGTCAAATAGCGGTAGGTGGTCTGGTAGGCCAACCCGCATCCGGCTGAAATTTCGTTGATGGTCAAATACTCCCGGTGCTCCTGCAAAAAGCGGCAGACAATTGCGAGCGTAAACGGGCTGATGCCCTTGACATATTCCTCATGCGCGGCAAATTTTTCACTGCCTGTCGCTGACTTGGGCGGCGCTTCAGTAGACGCCGTCTCGGCGGCGGGGATAGGGCCTGGCGCGGTGCGACTGGTGGTGCGCAGATGTACTCGGATGCGCGAAATTAAATCGACCGGCTTGACCGGCTTTAGCGCGAAGTCATCGGCCCCCATCGCTAAAAAGGCATCGGCAACGCTGCGCGCGCTCTCGATAGTCAGCACCAGAATCGGAATATGTGGGTTGACCGCGCGGATACTGCGAACGACTTCAATGCCGTCCATGCGGGGCATGTGGTAATCTACCAGCACAATGTCAGGTCGGTCGGTCTCCATCAGTGTCAAGACCTCATTGCCCTCGGTAGTGGTGATGGCGCGCCAGCCCTCCAGCTCGCAGATGGCTGAGAGCGCGAACAGAATATCCTGCGAATCATCGACCGCCAGGACCGTAATTTGATTCTGGTCCATCCAGAACAACCTCCTTAAGATGAATCGTAACCGTCGTGCCCGCGCCGGGTACGCTGCCGATAGTGATGCGGCCGCCGCAACCCTCTATAATTTCGCGTACATAGCCCATGCCAAGCCCGGTAGAGCTATGGGAGCTGTAGCCCACATCCCAGACCCGCTCAAGGTCTCGGGGTGCAATGCCACAGCCGTTGTCAGCGACCGTTATGATAATCTCGCCGTCGGCGGATTGAACGACGATGTCGATTTTGCCATTTTCAGGGTCGACAGCACGGACTGCGTTATCTATTAGATTGACCAACGCGCGCGAAAAGGTAATTTTATTGATGCGGATATATCGCTCAGGCACGCGGTTATCCAGTGCGATGCGATTTTTATTGCGCTGCGACGTCACCTGAAACAGACTGTAGTCAAACAGCGCCTGAGTAGTCACGGGGCGCAGGCAGTCAATCTC
>DALYYK010000494.1:0-2151 GCA_031983305.1 Candidatus Fimivivens sp.
GACATGGGCTATAAAACCTCCGCCACCGCGACAGGCGCCACGGCCGAGAATATTAACGCCATCCTGACCGGGCAGGGCGAGTTGGCCATTGCGATGAGCGACTCGGTCATTCAGGCCGTCGAGGCGTTTGGCGCCTACGAAGGTAAGGAGCCCGCGACTGATCTGCGCGCCATGATGGGCCTGTGGCCGAACGTTTGCCAGATTGTAACGACCGCCGACTCGGGCATTAAGAAATTTGAGGATATGAAGGGCAAAAAGTTTGGCGTCGGCGCGCCCAACTCGTGTGTTGAGCTCAACGCCAGAATGATGTTCGAGGCACATGGCATGACTTATGATGACTGCAAGGTTGACTACCTCTCTTATGGCGAGGCGATCGATCAGATGAAGAACGGCCAGTGCGACGTCGCGTTTGTGACCTCAGGTCTTGGCAACGCGACCATCAAGGAGCTTGGCGTCACCAAGGAGATCGTGTTTGTCCCCGTCGAGGGTGAGGCGCTCAAGAATCTGGTCGCCAAATATCCGTTCTATGTCGAGTGGAGCATTCCAAAGGACGTTTACGGCACCAAGGAAGACACGACAACCGCTGCCGTTATGAATATCATGCTCGTTTCGAAGAATCTGTCTGACGAGGTCGTCTACGACATGCTCGCGGGTTTCTATTCCGCCGAAGGCCTTGAGGCGATCGGTGCCTCCCACGCGACGGCTAAGAAAGAAATTACGATTGAAACGGCGCTGCGCGGCCTCAAGGGCACCTCGGTGCAGCTGCATCCCGGCGCAATCAAATACTACACCGAAAAGGGCATTGCCGTCAGCTAAAACGATATGACCGACGTAAAATATTCCTTTAATAATAAGCGGAGAAAACGTTTCGGCGTTTTCTCCGCGGCATTAAGCGTTCTTTTGTCAGTCGGCGTATTTGCCTGGTACAGTTGGGCGTCCGAGACCGTTTTACGGATATCCGACTGGAAAACCGGCGAGACCTATATCGAAGTACCGGCCAAAGCGGGCGATCGTTTATTTTTCGGGTGGATGCACTCGCTTGAAAAGATACCGTGGAACGAATATTATCACATAGCGCCTGACAACATGCTGATTTTGGACACCATCAGCTTTCCGGCCTTTGGCGCGGGCATTCCCGAGAATAAGGGCAAGACCTGCCGCGTCGAGAACGGACTGATTTACATGGAGGATATCGGGCAGGAATTTGGCGAATTTGTTTGGATTAATTCGCACTACGCCGTCCGTGACATCAAGCTTAATGACCTGCTGATTACAAGCGGCCAACATCTGCCGGAGCATACTCGGCTCAGACTTATAATCGAAAGGAGATTTTTTCGTGGCCAATAAAACCCCCGATTATAAAAGCATCAAGACAGCCGACGAAATCATCAATATTCCAACCGACGGGCAGCTAAACGCGCAGCAACAGGAGCTTATCGAGTCGCTGGATAAGGAATCTGCAATCCGAAAGCTTGGCGGGGGTGTGGGCAAGGCGCTTTATTGGCTGGCGGTGCTCGTTTCGCTTTATCACCTATATACGGCCGCCTTCGGCCCGCCCTTGACGCTCAAGCATCGCTCGCTGCATGTCGCGATGATGCTGGCGCTGACCTTTATCATGTACCCCTTTTCAGCAAAATCTAAATTCAAAAGAACGGTCGCGTGGTACGACTGGATTTTGGTCGCGCTGTCGTTCGCAGCTCCGATTTATGTCTGGACACAGTTTATCGGGGTGGTTGAGCGCGCGGGCCGCCCCAATCAGATGGATATGATCATGGCGACGCTGCTCGTTGTGCTGGTGCTTGAGGCGGCCAGACGCTGCGGCGGCTGGGCGCTGCCGATCTTGAGCCTGATTTTTATTGCCTACGGCTTGTGGGGACGCAACCTGCCGGGTATGTTCGCACACCGCGGATACACCTGGGCGTCGCTTTCCAACCACTTTTTCGCGAACACCGAGGGCATTTACGGCACCTCGGTCAGCGTCGCCTCAAGCTATATCTTCTTATTCATTCTTTTCGGCGCGGTTATGAACAAGTCAGGCATGGGCAAGTTTTTTAACGATATTTCGCTGGCGCTGGCCGGACACACCAAGGGCGGCCCCGCCAAGGTGTCGGTTATCGCCTCCGGTCTACTGGGCTCGATCAACGGCTCTGC
>DALYYK010000495.1:0-2140 GCA_031983305.1 Candidatus Fimivivens sp.
CGCGATCGAAAAGGGCTTTGACGTGATGTATGTGCCGTTCCACACGTTGCTGACCAAGCTTGAGGCGGCGCGTTTTGGCAAAACCAGCGAGGAATTTCAGGACTATTTAAGCCCGGCGCTAAGCTGCGATCTATTGGTCCTGGACGATTTGGGCAGTGAATTTTCAACCTCCTTTTCGACGTCGGTGCTCTACGATATTATCAACACCCGACAGCTGCAAAGCGCGCCGACCATCATCAATACGAATCTCAAGCAAAACGAGCTTTCCGCCCGCTACGGCGACCGTATCCGTTCGCGCCTGCTCGGGTGTTACCGCATCATTCCGTTTGCGGGCTCGGATATCCGACTGCAAAAAAAGCGGCTGTAGCCGCATGTTGGAGGAACGCCATGGACGCTAAAGCTGTTCTTGCTCACGTGGATCACACGCTGCTAAAGCCCGACGCCACCGAGGCGCAGATTGCGGCGCTCTGCCGCGAGGCGCTCGCGTACGGCGTCGCCTCAATTTGCATCAACCCCCGGTATGTGCCGCTGGCCGTTTCTATTTTGCAGGGCAAAATCGCGGTTTGCACCGTTATCGGTTTCCCGCTTGGCGCAATGACGCGCGAGGCCAAGGTATTTGAAGCGCAGGACGCGATCGCTAAAGACGCGGACGAAATAGACATGGTCATCTCAATCGGCGACCTCAAGGATAAAAAATTTGACGCCATTGAAACTGAGATACGCGCCGTCAAGGCGGCGATTGGTGACCGCGTTTTAAAGGTGATTATCGAAACCTGCCTGTTGACCGACGCGGAAAAGCGCAGGATGTGCCACATCGTCGCGCGCGCGGGCGGCGACTATATTAAGACCTCCACCGGCTTTTCGTCGGGCGGGGCCACCGCTGCCGATATCGCGCTGTTTGCCGAAGAAACGCAGGGGCGCATCAAAATCAAAGCGGCGGGCGGCATTAAAAGCTGTGCGGATATGCAGACGTTCTTATCGCTCGGGGCCGATCGGCTCGGCAGCAGCAGCGCCATCCGGCTGATGAAAGAAGACGGTCTGCTCTAAGGCTGATAAGCACCTAAACAGCTTCCCCGGTTGCGCTGGCGGCGTTGGGCTCCTGTGCGCAGGCAAAAGCGCCTGTGCCGGTCAGCGCCTGCAATCGGCGGTGGATGCATCGTGCGCTTGGGCGTTATCAACGCCATTCAGCCATTCAAAAATATAAATTACAAGGGCGTAAAAGTCATTCCGAGGTTTGACTTTTACGCCCGTTTTAGTAGAACAACTGGTCAAACAGAGCGCACGCCTCGCCGATAGGTCCGATTACTTTGCGTTAAACGTCGGCGGACGCCTGTTCACTGCAAGCGTGTATGAAGTTGATCTGAGTAAATACAGTCAAACCAGCTTCAGAATCTCGGCCTCCGGCACCGGGGCGCTGAAAAGATAGCCCTGAATGGCATTGCAGCCGCAGGCGGCCAAATAGTCCTGCTGCTGCGTCGCTTCGACCCCTTCGGCGATGACCTTGAGTCCAATCTGTCGGGCCAGCGCTACGATGGTTTTGACAATCTGCCCCTCGATGCCGTCAGCGGTGATATTGTCGATAAACGACTTATCGATCTTGAGCGCATCGATGGGCAAGCTTTTCATATAGTTGAGCGAGGAATAGCCGGTGCCAAAGTCGTCGAGATAAATCATGACGCCATGCGCGCGCAGCCTTGCGAGCTTGGCGTAGGTGTCGTCAAACGACTCTACAAGGCAGGATTCGGTGATCTCCAGCGCGACGCTGCCCTTTTTAAGGCCAAGCCGGTCAAAGACCGCAATTGTATCATCGACAAAGCCGCTTTGTTTAAGCTGCACCGAAGACACGTTGCAAGAAACGCAGAGCCCCTTATGGCTCAGGCTTTGGGCAAATGCAAAGCTGCGCTCAATAACCCACCGGCCAATCTCATTGATCAGGCCTATTTCTTCGGCCACGGTGATAAAATGCGCCGGATAAACCAGCCCGTAGACGGCGCTGTTCCAGCGAAGCAACGCCTCAATGCCCACAATCTGACCGCCCATCGCCGCGACCTGCGGCTGATAGTGCAGGACAAATTCATGGTTTTGATAGGCCTCGCGCAGGCGCTGCTCGAGCTCGGTGCGTTGAGCAAGCTCGGTTACC
>DALYYK010000496.1:0-2138 GCA_031983305.1 Candidatus Fimivivens sp.
CAGAATCTACGTATCCCTTCGACTTGAGTCGAACAAGAACGAGATTCTGCTCGGTGAGCTGGGCGATTTCCTTGTCGATATCATTGATTCTGCGGTTGGAGCGAAGCTCCTTTTCCCGAAGCTCGGTCAGCTGAGATAAGACCGGGGACAGGATTTGCGCGCGATGCCGTTTCAGCTTGTGGTACATGCGGAGGATTGCCGTGACAATCTGTTCCTCCGGTATCTGTGAGGTGGGGCAAAGGTCTTTATCACGGTCATGCCTCCGGCAAGTCCAGTAGACCTTGTTATTGACGATTTTTCTGCGGAACAGGGTTCCGCAGCCTTCACAGCGGATTTTCTTTGCCAGCAGTGCGGAGGAAACCGTTCCGTTTGTCTGCCTCCGTCGGCTTTCCATCAGTGCCTGTACCCGCTGAAAGTCCTCCTTGGAAATAATCGCCTCATGGCAGTTCTCTACAAAATATTTCGGCTTTTCGCCCTTGTTGCGCACTTGCCGGAAGGGGATTTCGTTGGTGGCGAAGCTCTTTTGCCAGAGCATATCTCCGGTGTAGGCGATGTTGGTGAGGATATATGCCACTGTGCTTGGGTGCCAGACGGTTCGCCCTTTCGTGCGGGGGATGCCTGCTTTGTTCAGCTTGTCTGCGATGTCATCCTTTCCCTGACCGCTGAGATAAGCGGCATAAATGCGGCGCACCACCTCGGCCTGTTCGGGAATAATCATCAGGGTGCGCCCCTCCAGCCTGTAGCCGTAAGGCTCGGACGGCGAGAGGTAGTCGCCTTTTTCCATACGGATGCGGACGCTGATCCGCATATTGTTTGAGTGGTTCTGTGACTCCATCTGTGAAAAAGCGCCGTAAATGGTGGCGATCTGCTCCGACGTCATTTTGCCGGTGTCGATGTTCTCCTTTTCAAAGTGGATAGAGATGCCCAGCCGAAGAAGCTCCCGCACATACTGGATATATTCTTTGGTGTTTCTTGCGAAGCGGGAGATGGATTTGACGAGGACGCGGTCGATCTTTCCGTCCCGGCAATCCTGAATCATGCGGTTGAATTCATCCCGCTTGCTTGCCACAAGGCCGGAAATTCCCTCGTCGGCATAAATGTCCGCCAACTCCCAGCTGTCCTGTGCGGCGATGTGCCGGGTGTAATAATCCACCTGTGCGATGTAGGAGTTCTGCTGATCCTCTGAATCGCTGCTCACACGGGCGTATGCCGCCACACGGAGCTTTGCAATTTCCGGCTTTCTCGCCTGTATCAATGTGATTTTCGGCGCTACCGCCGATGTTGAATTGGATTGATACATCTTTTTTCCCTCCTTTCAACGACATACACTACCACACCTCCGGGCATATAGCTACTGAATAGTTGATAATATTCAGAAAACAATTCCGGGACTCAGCAGAGCGCGATGATGGTGGGGCGCAGCCTGCGTTCCAAGTCTTTTTTAACCTGTTCAAGTTCCTTGTCCGTCATGCCCTTGACGGCTGCAAGCCGTTCGAGCTGCTGCAGGGCGGCAGCGTAGGCTGACGGGATCATTGCGAGACAGGCTGCCACAGCCCGCTTTTCGGTCGGATGGGTACCGCTCTGCACCTTATTTGGCCGTCTTTGATAGGTTGGAAAATGAGAAACCATGAACAGAATAAAAGGAATATGGTCGCTTTCATGTTCTCATCGCCGTCCTACAGGTGGTCTTGGCGCATCCTCCGAAGTCGCTTTCCCTTTTGGGGTCCGTCAGCTAACGTATTCAGGTCGTCGGATATGAAATTTTCAAAGAGCAATGAGGGTGAATAGAAAAACCCCCTCACTACTAAGCCGATTTCGTGAGGGGGTCTACAAAAAATATTTTTACTTTTCTATCATTTTTTTGAGCTTCAGCCGAATCTGTCGTTCACGGTAGCTGATAGTTTGTTGCTTGATACCGGTTTCCCGCTCCAATTCCGACTGAGATTTTCCTTGAAAGTACAGGGCAAAGATTAAAGCCTGTTCCTCCTTAGAAAGCTGTGCGAGGCACCTGTGGAGCTCTTCCGTTATGAGCTTGTCCATGACCACATCCTCCACACGGGGAGAGACAAGGTCCGGAATCCCATCCTCACCTGTAGTTTCCGCCGTATCCATGGCACTGTAATAAAAGACGCCGTTTG
>DALYYK010000497.1:0-2134 GCA_031983305.1 Candidatus Fimivivens sp.
CGATGCGCTGCGATTGCGAGGGCCGTCGGCCTTACCGGCGAATCGGACGAGGCGTTACCCCAGAAATTGATTGATAAGATCAACGCCTACAACGTCGGGTCGGGCATTCCGAGGATATTACAAGAATTTGGCATTAAGGAAGATGAATTCAAAATAAGGTCGCCGAAATTGCCGTGCCGGCTGTCGGTGACGCCTGTACCGACTCTAACCTCTGCCCGATTACGCCGGCTGAGATGGAAAGATTGCTCACCTGCATCTACTACGGCACAAGCGTCGAATTTTAATGTAAGTTTGCGCATCACAGCTCTATTCTGCCGGAGAGTCTTAGCGTCATTTGTCTATCCGGCAATATAAGCGGGGGTATCAGGCGTCTTGCTTAGAAGACGGTTTTAGCCCGGGCCGCTTTGTTACACACAAAACCTATACAAGCCATGTATGTCCTGCGTGCCAAACCCAGGATATACGCCGTAAGAAGCCGATAGTCTGCGTCTGGGGTACCGGCTTCTCTTATGGATACTTCCAAAGGTGTCTTGACAAAATGGACTGGACCATGATATAACAACGTTATATAACACTGTTATAATCGCTGTAAAGGGGGTCATGGCATGGCGGATGAGTCCACCCAAGCGCGCATTTTGGAGGCTGGCAAGGCCGAGTTTCTGCAAAAGGGATTTAAAAACGCCTCCTTACGCAGCATCGCCCGAGAGGCTGGCGTGACGACCGGGGCCATCTACGGCTATTATCCCGACAAGGCCGCCCTGTTTGACGCGCTTGTTTCAGAGCCTGCCAACGACCTGCGGAATTGGTATCTTTCGGTGCAGCGCGCGTTTGACGCATTTCCCGCCGACTACAAAGAAAAGCAGATGCACGGCTACACAACCCATGCGCTTGAGGAATTTATCCGCTATATCTACCGCCATTTTGACGCGTTTAAGCTGGTGGCGTGCAGCGCTGCCGGCACGGAATACGAACGCTATATTGACAGCCTGCTCGAGATAGAAGTGGATCACACCCACCGGTTTATCGCGGCTTTGCGCGGTCTGGGGTATGATATTCCCGCTATTGACGATGACATGTGCCACATTCTTTCGGGGGCCTTTTATTACGGCATCTTTGAAACGGTTGCGCACGATATGTCCGAGGAGCAGGCGCTGGCGTATATTCGCACGTTAAACAGGTTTTATAGCGCCGGATGGGATGCCATTTTAGGGCTTAAACAGCCCTAAAATTTTTATCACAAAGTTAGTTTTAGCTAACCCATATATTGATAACTGCAAGGAGGAATTATAATGAATCAAGGTTCAAGGGGCACCGTTTCATGGCTGTGGGAGTTTGCTTCGCCCCACCAAAGGGGGTATTGGGTTTCTCTTGCCTTTGCCACGTTGGGCGTTGCCTGTGGTATGGCTCCTTATTTTTGTGTAGCGCAAGTTGTGCTGGCCCTGCTGCGGGGAGAGGCGGCTATGGGTATTTACGGCTTTTATTGTGTGCTGGCCGCAGGCTTTTGGGCGCTGCGGTATCTGTTTCATGGCATTTCCACCTCGTTGTCCCATCAGGCCACCTTTGCGGTACTCTCCGAGGTACGCCTGAAGCTGACCCGCAAGCTGACCCGTCTGCCCATGGGCTATCTGCTGGATACCCCCTCTGGACGGCTCAAGAACATTATCGTGGAGCGTGTGGACAGCATGGAGACCACGCTCGCCCACATCGTGCCGGAAATGGGGGGCAACATTTTAGTGTCCATCGCCACCATGGCTTATCTTTTTGTGCTGGACTGGCGCATGGCGTTGGCGGCGCTTATTCCGTTGCCGCTGGGTATTTTCTGCTATATGGCCATGATGTCGGGCTATGAGCAGCGCTTTGCGAATTATGTGGCCAAAAACAAGCGCCTCAACGATACGGCGGTAGAATATATTGGCGGCATCGAGGTTATCAAGGCGTTCAATCAGTCGGCTTCCTCCTACGAAAGGTTTACCACCGCCGCGCGGGAGGCCGCTTATTCCGCCATCGACTGGATGCGCTCAACGCTGCCGTTTTTTTCTTTAGCCATGTCGGTGTTCCCGGCTGTGCTGGTCAGCGTTCTACCCATCGGCGCCCTGCTTTATATGAAGGGCAACTTGCCCATTGAAACCTTTAT
>DALYYK010000498.1:0-2132 GCA_031983305.1 Candidatus Fimivivens sp.
AAAGAACGACCTGTTTACCGAGGCGTTTTCGACCTTTAGTTATACCGCCACCGCGACGGCACAGCATCCGCAAGGCCTATTGCTGACCTCTACGCTCACGCCGCGCGTCCGGCAGCTTAAGCGCGAAGCCGCCCCGATCACCGGGGCCAAAACCGGCTACACCGAAGAAGCGCAGCTTTGTTTAGCGAGCGTCGGGACACAGAACGGCGTGCGCCGTGCGATCATCACGATCGGCGCTGCGGGCGACGGCTACTCCGAGCCGACCCATCTTGAGGATGCGTATCTGCTGTATCAAAAAAGCCTGCCCCACTGATTTGACTCAAAATAACCCGGCGTTATAACCCGCTTGGGCTATAAGCGAAAGCCGACCCTCCCGATTTTTCGAGAGGGTCGGTTTTTCCATATCTGCCGTTGGCTTTAGTAGCGTATTCTCGGCATATTCGTATCGCTTGAAAGATTTGAAAAGCTATAAAGCACCAATACATCCTGAATCTGCTCGGTCTTTATCAGCGCGTTGACGCCCTTAGGCAGCGAGCGCAGGTCTACAACGACGACCTTTTGATAGCTCTGCGTCAGAAACGGCACAAGCAGTTGGCGTAGGAGTCTTTGATGATCATAATCGCGCCCTCGGGCGCGTTGTCATTTTGAATCACCGTCACGCCGTTGTTCGCATGCAGGAACAGGGCGTATTTGTCCCGCGTCTCGAGCGCCGCTGTGTCGTACATCGAATCAACCGGCGCGTCGTCGATCTTAACGCCGCTCACCGGCAGGTCGTACCAAGTGATGATATCGGCGGCGGCGTCAAACTTTTTGGCCTTGCTGTAATAGGTGCCCCAGAAGCCCTCGGCGCTGTGCGCCAACGATGTCTCGGGCAGCAGGGCCGCCCGCCCTGTGGCGTGCATAAAGCTTTCGTAGCCGTACCACGCGCCCTGCGTCGTCCAGTGGTGATCGGTGCGGTAATAAAGCTGCTCGTCGGTATGGGCCAGCAGATTGGCCGAGACATCAACGCCGGTATAGCCGCATTGCGCCAGCCTGTCGTTGATCGTCCGTATCAACGGCAGCTGATCGATATTCCCAAGCCCTTTGGGCGTCAACGTGCTTAAGATATTGTATGAGCCCGGCACGATCATAACGTATTTATTGATATCGGGGTTCATCGCCGCGAATTCCGCTAAAAATCCGAGATTTTTCTCGAGCCGCTGCGCGTCGTAGCTACGAAACTTCTCGAAGAGATAGCCGTCCCCGCCATAAATGATACCGTTGTTTTCGGTCTTACCCAGCAGCGCCTCGCAGCGCGATTTTAACGAAATCCACCGGTCACGCAGCGCGAATTGGTCGTTAACGTACTGCTCAAATTTTTGCGCGTAGCCCTTGCTGCTGCTATCCGCAATGGCGGAGAGAGAGAACTCGGGGCGCTGGCTCAGATAACGATTTTCCATTTCAGAAAAGGTCTTAGCGGGCGTCAGCAGATTCAGTATAAAAAAGAGGCCTATCACGCCAAAAAGCAACAACATCACAGGGTAGCGCTTTAAATCCTTCATGGCCCTGCCCCCTTAAAATCTAAAATATAAAAACGGATTGTAGGTGGCATCCACCAGATAAGCAACCGATATTAAAAACAGTGCGCCATAGGCCAGCGCGGCGAACAGCCTGTTCTTCTCAAACCGCTGAAAACTCTTTTTAAGCGCGGGGGTTGAAAACAGAACGCCCAACGCAAAGGTCACGCCGTAATTGCGCAGGAAATAGCCCCAGTCCGTACCGCCTGAAAACGCGAACAGCCTGCCAAAAAATATCCCCAATTGAGGCAAATCGGTTATGGCAAAGATCGCCCAGCTGAGCATGACAAGCGGGATCATATAGACGCGCGCAAAGACAGGGTGACCGTCCAGCACGGGGCGCAGAAACGCCTTTTCAAGCATGAGCAGCACGAAAAAATAGAGCCCCCAAAGCACAAAATTCCACGAAGCGCCGTGCCATAGCCCGGTGGCGGCCCAGACCAGAAAAAGATTGAACACGGTGCGTAAAGCGCCCTTGCGGTTGCCGCCCAGCGGAATATACATATATTGCCGAAACCACGACCCCAGCGTCATATGCCAGCGCCGCCAAAATTCGGTCATGCTTTTTGAGATGTA
>DALYYK010000499.1:0-2126 GCA_031983305.1 Candidatus Fimivivens sp.
GTCGCCCTGCTCCGCATGCACGCCGAGGCCATCCTCGGCGGGTATATCCATCGGGAGCGGATGACACCGGTGAAAAATGCCACCGCCGAGACCGAGCTGGCGGAGATCAACCGGGAGCTTGTATCCAGCGGGTATTTCCTCAAAAGCCTGTATGAGAATCTGGTTGCCGGGGTGATTACCGCCGAGGAGTTCTCCACTTTGAAAGCGGATTATGAGGGGAAAATCGAAGCCCTGTCGAGGCGAGCCGACCAGCTCCGTGCCAAGCGGCGTGAGCGGCGGAATGAGCGGGAAGCCTATCAGGATTTTGCGGACGCCGTTTCGGAGATGCTGGCGGAGCATGAATTGACTGCCGACACCGCCCAGCGGCTGGTGGAGCGGGTTCTCGTTCACCGCGACAAGAGCTTCGAGATTGTTTTTCGATTTCGTGATGAATTCCGGGAGGTGCGTTGCGTTGGCTGACCTGATCATCGCAAAATATATCCGGCTTTCGCTGGACGACAGCCACACCGACAGCATGAGCCTGGAGCATCAACAGCTTCTGCTGGATCAATACATCGCCGATTCCGATTTGGACGGCCCGGTGCGGGAGTTTGTGGACAACGGCTTCTCCGGCCTGAACTTCGAGCGCCCCGCCGTACAGGAGCTTCTGGAGCTGGTAAAGGACGGGCGGATCGGCTGCATCCTGGTCAAAGACTTCAGCCGCTTCGGGCGAAACGCCATCGAGACCGGTTACTTCATTGAGCGGGTGTTCCCGCTGTACCGGGTGCGCTTTATCTCGGTTTCTGATCATTTTGATTCTGACCAGCATAACGGTGACACCGGCGGCATGGAGGTGGCGTTTAAGTTCCTGATGAGCGAATACTACAGCCGCGACCTGTCGAGGAAAATTAGCAGCGCCAAGCAGGAAAAAGCCCGCCGGGGTGAGGCGGTGAGGAAAAACTGTGTATTTGGGTACAAGCTGGACGATAACCGCAAGATGATCATTGACCCCGAAGCCGCCGAGACGGTGCGCATCATCTTTGAGATGTACGCCGACAGCAAGAGCATTTCCAAGATTGAGAAGCGGCTTTACGGGGAGAACCGCCCCACGCCCGCCGCGTGGAAGAAGTATCGATGCAAGACCGCCGAAATTGAGGCGTTCCGCTGTGTATGGCAAAAGTCAGTGATATTGAGCATCCTGCAGGATGAGCAGTATCTCGGCATCTATACGGCGCTGAGAACCAAAACGAAAGAGATTGGCAATCCCAACCGGGCGCGAACCGCCAAAGAGGATTGGGTAAGAATACCAGAGCATCACCCTGCCATCATCCCGCAGGAGCTGTTTGAGACAGTGCAGGAGCATCTCCGTACAAAGGGCGAACCCCTGCGGGGGCGGAAGCTGGGGATATCCCAGCGGTATCCGGCATCGGATTCACCCCTGAAGGGCAAGGTTATTTGCGGGGTCTGCGGGCATTCCATGCGCCTGAGCAGTACCAAAAACACCGCGTTCCACTGCTGGTTCACTCACTCGGCGCCGGATATTTCCTGCCACAAGCTGCGCATCCAAAGCAGGGAGCTGGAGGATGTGGTGCGGGAGACGGTGGTGTGGCAAGCGAACATCGTCCTGAGCCAATCTCATGACGATATGCGGAACTATCGCTCCAAGCGGCGGTTGGAATCCGAGCGCGTTTTACAGGAACTCCAGAACGAAAAACAGCGGCTTTATGAGCGCATGGTGCTGGGTGATATCCAGCCCGAGGAGTACAAAGGGCAAAAGAAAGTGCTGGATGTCGCCCTTGACCGGCAGCGGGATATCCACGAGGTCATCTGTGAGCAGGAAGGAAAAAACGCCCCCAGCGCGGCCGCAATTAAAGCGGCGCGGGAGGCGCTGAGGTCAGATGAACTTGGGCGGGAGCTTGCCGACCTGCTGATCGACAGGGTGCTGGTTTATCCTGATAATCGCATTGAGATTCAGTGGAAGGTTTCGAGCTTCGGCTGGATTGATGCGGCTGGCACACATGATGTTTGTGTCGCTATTTGAGCGCACGGGGATATTCGCATAAAATATGTCAAGCCCAAGACAAAAATAAATTTGTCTTGGGCTTGACATTTGGGTGGTGGAGGCGAGGGGGACAATGTAACCCCTT
>DALYYK010000500.1:0-2115 GCA_031983305.1 Candidatus Fimivivens sp.
GGGCGAGCAGGAGATTATCGACATTTACCATATGGCGAACAAGGCGTAACGATAGCGCTATAAAAGAGCATTACCCCCTGTGGCGCGTCCACAGGGGGTAATTTAATAAAAGTTGGTTCTGCACGGGGGCTATATCAATTGCAGCTTCTATATAAACAGGCTCTTGCGATTGCGGTCTAGGTCTTTTGATACCGCCGTGATAAGCAGTTCCTCGCATGCTGACAGCGTGGCGAAAACGCCGAGGATGATACCGGCGGCGGTTATCCCGAGCAGATCAATCAACACCGGTATACAGAATAACGCTCCGCCGGTGGCTTTGTTGGCGTAGGTGTGCAAAGCGGAAAACACGCGGTACTTTTATAGCCGATCAAATACGAAATTACACGGATGGACGTGACTATAATCGCGCATAGCCAAAACCAGGTCGGAATGACAACGGCCGGGATAACCGTGAGCAGGGCTGAAAAGATGAAGACCGTATCCGCTATGCTGTCAAGCTTTGCTCCGAAATTGCTTTGCTGCCGCATGGATCTGGCGATCGGCCCGTCGACCATGTCGCTAATGCCGCAGTATAGATACACGGCCCAAAAAGGCCGCGAAAAGGGTGCTGTGAATATGAGCACAATAGCACCTGCGATTCGGGTGGCTGTTATCAGGTTGGCCAAATTTTTAATTAAAATCACCTCGATGACCGCTCGTTTATACGATCTTATACATCATTTAAAAGCCGAGGGCCTGCGCTGTCACGTGACAGCACAGGCCCTGTTTTTTTATTTGACATGGTTTTTACGGAAAGCCAAATAGCTCTCCAAGATTAGCACGGCGGCGACAGCGTCGATGACCGCCTTGCGCTTTTTGCCGCGCACATCGGTCTGGTTTAAAATGCCGATGGCCGAAACGGTGGTACTGCGCTCGTCCCACAATGTAACGGGCAGGCCGCTTTGTTCACGCAGCGTTTCGGCCAGTTGGTGGGCCAATTCGCTGCGGGGGCCGGCGGTACCGTTCATATTCAGCGGGTTGCCGACAACAATTTCTTCGACAGCCAGCGCTTTAGCCTGAGCCAGAATACCGGCGACCAGCCGCTCGCGGTTGCGCTCGGCGATCACAGCGACCGGCGAAGCCAGCAGCTCGCTTTTGTCGCAGACGGCAAGGCCGGTGCGGGCGTCGCCATAATCGACGGATAGAATAATCACGGTTTAAAATCCTCCTTAAAATCGCAAACAGGGGTCAATATATTTCGGCGCCCGTGTAATAGTGCTCGAGAATCTCGATATAATCATAGCCGGCGAGCGCCATGTAATGCGCACCGTACTGGCTCATACCCACGCCGTGGCCGTAACCGTAAACGGTGAACTCAAACCGTTCCTTAGCGGCGTTGTAAGACACATCGAAGCAATGCGAGCGCAGCGCAAAGGCCAAGAGCTTTTCGCGCACGCTGCGGCCGGTTATAGCGCCGGTACCATAAGTACCGCCCTGCGAGCGGGTCTCACCGCCGATCTCGACGGTACCGACATAGCCGCCCGGCGCGTCGTGCTCAACCGCGATCCAATCGTCGGGGTCGCCATCAAGCGTGATGCCATAGACCTTTTTGACCTTGGCGGCAAAATCTTTTTCTGAGACGACATAGCTGCTCTTATAATAGGGTGATTTGCGGTCGTAGTCGCTTTCTACCGACACAAGATAGGGTAGCGCGCCGCCCCAAACCGCCTGCGAGCTGGTTGTAGCGCCGCAGCTTGTCGAGTGGTAGACGGTGTTGGCATAATGCCCGTTATAATAGACCGCCACGCCCAAAACCGCATCCACCGCATTCTTGACGGCGGCGGAGACATCGGTATTCAGCAACACGGCGGGGGCGATACCGGCGGTATTGTTATATTTGATCATGCTATAGGTGGCGACAACATGCGCTTTGAGTGCTTCTGGCGCAAGGTTGCCGTGCGTTTCGTTTTGAAGCACCTGACAGACGAGATCATAGGCGCTCATGCGCCGAACGCCGCCGCCGGAGGAGTAGGAAAGCGTCTCGTCAAAAGCATCCTCGTGGGCGGCGGGCGTCCTGCCAGAACCGTGGGGGGGCGTCTCCTCTTCGTCCTGCTCGTCCTCTTCGTCATCGCCCTC
>DALYYK010000501.1:0-707 GCA_031983305.1 Candidatus Fimivivens sp.
CAGCAGGTTTTGTTAAAACCAACAAGAACCGTGCGATGGCTTTGTATCTAAAAGCGTATTTTCACCACGGACAAATTTTCAGCTAAATTTTTATTTATTTTTACAACACATTTTAGTAAAATATACCGTGGCGATCATAACAAGCCCCGGTGCGGCGTATCGTACCACCAAAAGTTCAAAAAGTCAGCACTACCGCCGCTTCGCCATTTCGCTATCATATTACCGAAATAAAGTTTCATCTTTATTCCGTCTTTTGTCTATTATCTACAATCCAGCACCGCTGTTAAAATCGCTTTTTTCTTATAATTTTGTCATAAATTCTGGATTAATTCCATAGACTGTATTTTAACGCTTTATCACAGTGTCGATTGCAGGCTGTCATTTTTGCTAAATTATGTGTTTGAGATTAGATGGATACGTAGAATGGCGCGTGCCCTGCCGGTGATTTTTCCACCCTGTGCAAACAACAGGCTCAGCATAAGCGCGCCAGAAACAGGCTGTACCGCGAAACATTGACAATTATACTTAGACGTTTCTTTGACAGCCTATTTGTATACTTTAATCACAAACCGGAGCGTTGTGCCAAAACGTCACAACGTCTTCCCCTGATAGAAGGAGATTGTACGAAATGAAAACCATTGTTTTGACCGGTCAGGATCTAACCCTGGAAGAGGTCGTACTTGTCTGCCGCGAGGATGCGCAGGTTA
>DALYYK010000501.1:717-2111 GCA_031983305.1 Candidatus Fimivivens sp.
AGGTTACACTTTCCGAGGCAGCTAAACAAAGTATCATCGCTTCGCGCGAGGTTGTGAATCAGATCGTTGAAGAAGAACGCGTCGTTTACGGCATTACCACCGGATTCGGAAAATTCAGCGACGTGGTTATAAGTGCTGACGAATGCAAGCTGTTGCAGAAAAATCTGATCGTCACCCACGCCGTGGGCGCGGGAGAGGCCTTCCCCAGAGACGCGGCGCGCGGCATTATCCTGTTGCGCATCAACAATTTGGCCAAGGGTTTCTCGGGCGCACGCATGGAAGTTGTGCAGACCATGGTCGATATGCTCAATAAAGGCGTGACTCCCGTCGTACCGCAAAAGGGCTCGTTGGGCGCTTCGGGCGATTTGGCTCCGCTGTCTCACATGGTGCTGCCGATGCTGGGCCTTGGCAAAGCCGAATACAAGGGCGAAATTCTTGATGGCGCAGAAGCTATGGCACGCGCGGGTATTCCGACCATTGAGCTCAGCGCAAAAGAAGGTCTGGCGCTGATCAACGGCACACAGGTTATGACGGCCACCGGCGCGCTGACGGTCTATGACGCAATCTCACTGTTAAAGGTTGCGGATATTGCCGCCGCATTGAGCTTTGAAGCGCACAACGGCGTCACCGACGCGCTGGATTCGCGCATTCACGCCATACGCCCGCATCAGGGTCAGATGGACACCGCGCGCATCGTCAAGCATCTCTTAGAGGGCAGCAAGAACACGACCCGCCAAGGCGAAATACGCGTGCAGGACGCCTATTCGCTGCGCTGCGTACCGCAGGTCCATGGTGCCAGCAAGGACGCCATCAATTTCGTCAAAAACAAAGTGGAGATCGAAATCAACTCGGTTACCGACAACCCCATCATTCTTAAAGAGACAATGGAATGCATCTCAGGCGGAAATTTCCACGGCCAGCCGATGGCGCTTCCCTTTGATTTCTTGGGCATCGCCGTTGCAGAGCTTGCCGACATTTCTGAGCGCCGTCTCGAACGCCTTGTCAACCCAGCTCTGAGCGGACTCCCGGCCTTTTTGACCCAGCACGGCGGCGTCAACTCCGGCTTTATGATTGTCCAATACTCAGCGGCCTCGCTCGTTTCCGAAAACAAGGTGCTCGCGCACCCGGCCAGTGTGGATAGCATCCCCTCCTCCGCCAATCAAGAGGATCATGTCAGCATGGGCACCATCGCGGCCCGCAAAGCGCGTGAGATTCTTGGGAACACACGCCGTGTGCTTGCAATGGAGCTGATGTGCGCCTGCCAGGCCATCGACCTGCGTGGCGACAAGGGGCTGGGCGTCGGTACCAAACCGGCGTATGAGACCATCCGCGCACTCGTCGCTCCTCTTGGAGAAGATCGCCCGCTGTATGAGGACATCAACCTGTGCGAAAGC
>DALYYK010000502.1:0-2110 GCA_031983305.1 Candidatus Fimivivens sp.
TGCATCTGCTCAAACTGGCGCAGAATGCGGTTGACATCCTCGACGCGGGTCCCGCTGCCCGCCGCGATGCGGCGCTTGCGTTTGGGATCGACAATCGAGGGCTTTTCGCGCTCGGCCGGTGTCATCGAAAAGATAATCGCCTCCATGCGCTTCATTTCCTTCTCGCCGCGCTGGGCGTCCTCATCGTTAACCTTGACGCCCGGAATCATGCCGAGCACTTGACCCAGCGGCCCCATGCCCTGTATCTGCTTCATCTGATCTAAAAGATCGGTGAGTGTAAAGCTATTCTTTTTGAGCTTTTGCGCGAGCTGCTCGGCCTTTTTCTCATCGACGGTGCTCTGCGCCTTTTCAATAAGCGTAACCACATCGCCCATGCCTAAAATGCGGGAGGCCATACGGTCGGGATAAAACGGCTCGAGCTGGTCTAAGCGCTCGCCCATGCCGACAAATTTGATCGGCTTGCCGGTCACGGCGCGAACCGAAAGCGCCGCGCCGCCGCGTGTGTCACCGTCGCATTTGGTGAGGATAACGCCGTCGATGCCAAGTTTCTCGTCGAAGGTTTTGGCGACGTTGACGGCATCCTGACCGGTCATGGCGTCGACAACAAGCAGAATCTCGTGCGGGCCGACCGCTTCTTTGATCTCCGCAAGCTCGCCCATCAGCGCTTCGTCGATGTGCAGACGGCCGGCGGTATCTAAAATGACGAGGTCGTCGCCGTGATCGCGCGCGCGCAGGATCGCCTTTTTAGCGATCTGCACCGGGTCGCCCTGCCCCATCTCAAAAACCGGGGCATTGACCTGCTCGCCGACGACCTGGAGCTGCTTGATCGCAGCCGGGCGGTAAACGTCGCAGGCGACGAGTAGCGGCCGTTTGCCCAGCGCCTTAAAGTGCTTGGCCAGTTTGGCGCAGTGGGTGGTCTTACCCGAGCCCTGTAGGCCGCACATCATGATGATGGTGGGCAGCTTGGTCGAAAAACGAATTTTGACGTTCTCAGTGCCCATAAGGGCGGTCATCTCGTCGTTGACAATTTTAATAACCTGCTGCGCGGGAGTCAGGCTTTCGAGCACCTGCGCGCCAACCGCCTTTTCAGAAACGGCGGCGACAAAGTCCTTGGCGACCTTATAGTTGACGTCCGCCTCCAAAAGCGCTAAGCGCACCTCGCGCATGACCTCTTTGATATCCGATTCCTTGAGCTTGCCACGGGATCTCAGCCGCTTAAAAACGGAATTTAGTTTTTCTGAAAGTCCTTCAAAAGCCATGCCAGCCCTCCTTTGTTACAGCTCAGCCACATGGCGCGCCAGCTTGGTGATTCTGCCGACGCGGCTGCTGATGTCTTTTGAGTTATAGAGCCTTGTATTGATCTGTTCGATCTCAAAAGCGTTCTTTAATATATCGTCAAGCGTGTCTTTAATCTGCTCAAAACGGTTGGCAAGCCCGAGCTGCTCTTCAAACTCCGAGAGCTGGAACTCAGCGCGCTTGATCGAGTCGCGCACGCCCTGCCGCGTGATGCCGCTGTGCGAGGCAATTTCAGAAAGCGAGAGATCTTCGCGATAATAAAGCTCTATGACCTCCTGCTGCTTCTCAGTCAGCAGATCTCCGTAAAAATCATAAAGCAGCGATATACTCAGATCTTTTGCCATGAAACAGCCCTTCCTTTCTTGACAGCGGTTTGATACTACCTGATTATAGCGAAACGCAGTCTCTCTGTCAAGTATTTTCTCTTTACATCCAACCACAAAATATTGTGTTCTGCGCTGTGTCGCCACAAGGCATTGTGCATTTTGCCTGAGCGCTGGTTGCGGGCAGAAAATGCCCACCTAAAAACCTTCTATAGCTGACGCCTGCAATTTTTCACCATTTTTTCAGGTCGTATCCCGTTGTTTAAATGTGTTTTTTATGTTATAATGGTCAAACTAACCAAAAGGAGGGGATCGCTTTGAAGCGCACACTTGCGTTCATTTTTGCCTGTTCGATGCTTTTGACACTTTCGATCGGCGCGCTGGCCTTAACCGACCCAGACGAGCCGCATCCTGTTTCGGCCATCTACGATATCGGCTATCTGCTGGACGAGGATGACCGTTACGTCGATTTCAACGAGGCGCTGGCCGAT
>DALYYK010000503.1:0-2102 GCA_031983305.1 Candidatus Fimivivens sp.
TAAAAAATTAAATCTAGCTATAAAAAAATATTTTTATTGATGTGTTTGTAACGTCGCTATCAAAATTTTAAATTTGAAGTCGGTCCCATATAAATAGAAGACGCATATCAAGCGCTTTCTCATGCGAAAACCTTCCGTAGGAAGGTTTTTATTTCGCTCGATCTTAGCAGTGGGCCTAAACTATACAAATATTTGGATTTTAAGCGTGTCAATGCATTTTCGCAAGAGCACATAATTTTTACATAAAAACTCCAATTGGCTAAAGTGCTGCATAAATGCTCTGTTATTTTCACGTCCTGCTGTAAATATGAGTATTTTCTTCTAGAAAAATGAAACAATTATTCTTAGCTTATGTCGCTATCATCTAAACGCATTTTTTCGATAGACAATGACCGCCTTTTTGCGTGTGCGCATCGCGCCATCAATAGGCCGGTTATTTCTATAAGTCGTAGCGCCAAATGGGGCGGCCATGACCCGTTTGCACTGCCTTTTTGAGATGATGACCCTTTTTCGTGGCAGATTTTATAGCGAGGCATTATAAATTCGAATTTGGAGAAGGGAATGACAAAATGAAAGCATTAATTTATGCAGGGCCCAAGCAAGCGGTTTTACAGGACGTACCGGAGCCACAGGCAAGGGAAGGCGCAGTCAGGGTAGATGTTAAATATTGCGGTGTCTGCGGCTCGGATATCGGTATTTATCTGGGAACCCATCCCCGCGCAAAAGCGCCGCTGATATTTGGACATGAGTTTCTGGGCACTGTGACTGAGGACGGCAAAAAGTTTAAGAAAGGCGACCGGGTTGTGGCTTTTCCGCTGTTGTTCTGCGGGGAATGCCGCGCCTGCCGCACCGGCAGTTCCCACGTCTGCAATACGCTTAACCTGATCGGCATCGATACCGACGGCGGCATCTGCGAGAGCCTCTATGTCGATGAGGATGTGCTTTTCAAGGTGCCCGACGGCGTTAGTGACCGCGCGGCGGTCGTAATCGAGCCGCTCGCCGTTATTTTGCGCGCCGTGCATCAGGCCGAGTTTAAGGCGCGTGATGTGGCGGTTGTCGTCGGCGCAGGCCCCATTGGCATGCTAACCGGCATTGTGCTCAAAAATATCGGCGCGGCTCAGGTCTTTATTTCCGACGTTGCGGAAAAGCGACTGGCCATCGCGGCAGAGCTGGGTTTGACGCCGGTCAACGCCGCCAAGGAAGATCTCAACCAGATCGTCCGGGCTGCTACCGGCGGCGAAGGCTGCGACGTTCTGTTTGAATGCAGCGGCTCCGCGCAGGCAGCGATCGATATGACCAACATCACCCGCGTCGGCGGCACCATTTGTATGGTGTCGGTCCACAAAAAGCCGCACGAGGTCAATTTGCAGCAGCTCAACTTTAAAGAGCAGTGGATGATCGGCACCCGCGTTTATACCAAGGAGGAGTTTGGTCAGGCGGTGGTATACTGTAAAGATCTCGAGCAGCAGCTTGAGAAGGTTGTGACGCACATCGTGCCGATGAAGGATGCCGAGCGCGTTTTCGACATGATTGCGGATGAAAGTCAGGGAACGGTGAAAATTATTGTCGATTGCACCGATTTTTAGCAAGATTCTTCAAGCGGATGCCTCTTGGCAGCGCGCTCAAGCATACCATGTCAGGAGGCGGGCAAAAATATGAATATATTGGTGTTAGAGGCAAGCACGACCTCCGCCAAAGCAATGCTCTATAAAACCGAAGACCGTACCTTTGAAGTTCGGGTAAAGGCCTACAAAAACAACTATGAGGATATCACGCTGCACAAAGCCGATCATGTCTATCGGGACATGATCTCGGTCGGCAGAGAGCTGCTGGATAACAGGCCGGTGGATATGATTGCCCTGAGCGGAACGTGGCACAGCCTGGTGCTGTGTGATCGCAACATGAAGCCGGTTACCCCCGTTTATCTGTGGTCGCATACCGGGGCGGCTGCGATTTGCAAGGAGCTGAGACATAATCAGGCCTATGTCGATGCATTTTATCAAAAAACCGGCTGCATGGTCAATGCGATCTATCCGTTTTTCAAGCTGATGATGCTCAAAGAGCAGGGCTATCAGCTTGAGCAGCACTATTTTATGGGGCAG
>DALYYK010000504.1:0-2080 GCA_031983305.1 Candidatus Fimivivens sp.
CGCGGCCGCCGACCGTATCGCGGGGCTGGCGGCCAGAAGTCTGCTGACCGAGGTCTGCGTCACCCCAAAGCCCGGTCTTGTCGACCGCGCGAACGCCGGCGCGCACCGCGATATGGATATCTTCACCTTTGTCGACAGCGCCGCGGCGCTGACGCCCTATTTCAAGGCCTGCGCCTTAAAGGGCATCCGCGGCGGAGCGCTCTCGCCCGCGCAGCTTTTTGCGGCGCTGCGCTATATCGGCCAGTGCGCCGAGGCGGACATGCTGGCCGCCACCGGGGGGGTCAATACCCACAAGGGGGCTGTCTATTCGATGGGCATTCTCTGCGCCGCCGCGGGGCGGCTGTCGGTTGCGGGCGGTCTGACGCCCGAGCGGCTCTGCGCGCTTTGCGCTGAGATGACCGCCGAGGAAGCGCAAAGCGATCTTAAAGCCATTGCGCAAAGCGGCGCGCAAACGGCGGGCGGGCGGCTCTGGATGCAATATGGCATCGCAGGCATCCGGGGCGAGGTGGCCTCGGGCTTTGAGAGCGTGCGCAAGATCAGCCTACCGGTGCTTCAAGCGCTGCTGGAAAAGGGCTACGGCCTCAATGACGCGGGCGCGATCGCGCTGCTGCATTTGATGGCTAAAGCGACCGATACCAATGTGATTTCTCGCGTGGGGCTGCCAAGGCAAAGAACATTGCAGGCGGCGCTCTCTGAGCTGCTTGAAAAGACGCCGTATCCTGAATTGGCGGTGCTGGCTGCGCTTGATGCGGACTTTATCGCCGAGAATATCAGCCCCGGCGGTTGTGCCGATTTGCTGGCGGTTACCTTAATGCTGCATTTCCTTTGTGAATAAATATAGGTTTTTAAACTGATTGTATAAGATGGATGCTCTCGAAATATTTTGGGAGCATCTTAAATTATTGAGAGCTTGATCGTGCAGAAACGTTGCACAGATTAAAGTTTTTAGTCAAGCTTTTTGAAAAAGGCTTGTGGGGTTTGGGGCAAAGCCCTATTGTAGCTTGATCGAAAAAAGCGCAGGAGAAAAAGCAAAAACAGTCCGGTGGACTGTTTTTGCTTAGCTGCCTCCAAGGGACTCTCCCGATGCCGCCTGAAGCGGCATCCATACTTTTACCTTTTGGCTTTTTACTCTTATGCTGTAGTGAAAAGATGGTGGGTATACCATTCTTAATGACCTGTCACAACGTAATGGCGGATGCTTATACCTACGCCTGTATCTGTTTAGCAGCCACCATAAATGACCGACGTTTATTGCGCTCACGCGCAGGAATGGCCCCCTGCCCCCAACGAATATTCATACCGCCGCTGTGCAATCAGCGCAGCCATTCGGCCGCGAGCGCATAGATGTAAAGTGTGCGTAATAATTTATCTGCACCGCAGGGCGCGTCCCGGTTATTTACGCTCTCATTCACTTTAAGTCCCTCATCGGCGCAGTAACAGCCCTATCACCCGCCGACATCTGCGATTATACCGCAATTTTAAGGTTCTCTTGCAATTTCCCCAGTCATATGCTAGAGTAGTGTTATTATAAGCATTTTAATATCCGATGCGTTTAACGGGAAGGGTTTTCTCATCGTCTTTTGTCCCAGAGAGCTGCGGTCACCGGCTGAAAGCCGCGGCACAAAAGAGCAGAAAACCGTGCGCCCGCCAGCACAGCGAGAGAACGCGCCGCATCCGGCGTCACTACCCTGCCTGCGTTTGCCCGCGTTAAGGGCAAATTCCCCCGAAGTGGAACAGCGGTAATCAAGCCGTCTTCGTGCAGCTGCATGAGGACGGCTTTTTGATACAATAATCATAACGGACGCCCGGTAGTACGAACATCCGGCGGAAGTGCGAATGGATTTGCGAGAATTTTTGTCGTCTGGCAAGGCGCACAACGCAGTCAGGCGGTAAATAAACCGTAAAGATATCGCAGTTTCTCTCAGATAGCAGTATCAAATTGTACCGGTGCGCCCGCATCAGAAGGAGTGGTTTCTTTGAAAATTTATAATACCCTGACGCGGCAGAAAGAGGAATTTGTGCCGCTTGAGCCGGGCAAGGTGAAAATCTATGCCTGCGGCCCCACCGTCTATAATTTTAT
>DALYYK010000505.1:0-2075 GCA_031983305.1 Candidatus Fimivivens sp.
CCACACCAAAGATATGAAAAGCGGCGGTGTCGCACAAAACGCCACCGAACAAGCCAAAAAGGCCTCCCGCGAATTCGCCCTCGACCATTGCGATCGCCGCAATCACCGAAATGACCAGCACCGGGCGCACATTCCCTATAGCCAGTAGGCGGGGGGTCTCCTGCAAAATATAGCAAACCAAAACCAAAATGGTATAGATGACATGTTTAAGAATAAAAAGCCTAAATGTTTTTTGTTCCAATTCAGTTCTCCTATTGCCCGGCAGCGGCCTGACCTTCAAAGTGCTTGATCACCAAAACGTCGCGCACCGCACGCAGATCGGCGGGCGGCGAAATAACCGCATAAAGCGACAGCCCCTGGTTGTCGGGAAAAATCTCCTTGATGGCGCCGATAACCAGCTCTCTGGGGAACAGCCCGCCGACGCCGGTCGTCGCGATCAGGTCGCCGACCTTGGCGTTTGATTCGCGCGGCAGATAAGACAAACGCAGCATACCCTGCTCAGCCAGCGCAAGCTCGCCGGTTGTCACGCCAATCTCCCGCGTGGCGGTGTTGATGGCGCCGACCTCGACCATCACGTCGAGAATGGTCAGGACTTTAGCGTGGGTAATACCCACCTCTTGCACAACGCCGATCAAGCCCTCCTGCGTAATGACCGGGTCGTTCTCGGCGACGCCATCGCTGCTGCCCTTATCAATTGTAAAGGAATAAAAGCGATCGGCTGAGTCGCGTCCGATGACCATCGCGGGTTCAAAATCAAAGTCGGGGTTCTTTTCTTTGATCTCGAGATAATTTTTGAGCTGGTCGTTTTCGGCCTTGAGTCGTTCATATTCGACGAGCTGACTGCGCAGATCAGCGTTTTCAGTGCGGAGGCGGCCGTTCTCATCCGCAAGCCGCGGCCCCGAAAAATATTCGGTCAAGGCGTCCTCAATACTATAGGTCATCTGGGCGCTCGCGCGCTGTAACGGTGTCAACAGCCATGCGGTGACCTGAGAGATCATCGGAATCGCCGTCCCGGTATGGGCGGCGCGCAGCGTGAAAGCAAACACCAGTGCTAAAAGCAGCGCCAATATTTTAAAATGCCGACTCTTGAAAAAGTCCTCCATGCAGTCACCTCCTGATGTTGATGCTTATACTTTGCCCCAAAAAGATATACCAGAAATAATGCTGCCGCCGCACCGCCCGAGGACGGGGCAGGGGTATACTCGGGCATCGCCAGCGCGCTGACGGGCGAATAAAACCATCCAAAGACCAACGCACGCCGCAAAAAACAGGCAGATGCAAGGCCGCCAGTTGCGCCCCTTGCACCTGCCGTGCGTCATGTTTGTTCAAGCGCGGGCGCGATGATGTTGTCAGCGCTTGTCCTCACCGTTAGAAAGCACATCCCGCAGGCGGTCAATATCCTCGAGCACGCGTCCAGTGCCGACGGCCACACAATCCAGCGGATTTTCGGCAATCAGCACATTGATGCCGGTCTCCTTCGAAATCAGCGTGTCCAGCCCGCGCAGCATGGCGCCGCCGCCGGTCAGCATAATGCCGTGGTCAATAATGTCGGCCGCCAGCTCGGGCGGCGTGCGCTCAAGGGTCGTCTTAATCGCGTCAAGCACCGACGAAATAGAGTCGGCCAGCGCCTCGCGAATCTCCTTGGGCGTAATCGTAATATTTTTAGGCAGACCGTCGACCAGGTTGCGGCCCTTAATATCCATGTCAAGCTCTTCCTCATAAGGATAAGCCGAGCCGATGTCGATCTTAATCTGCTCGGCGGTACGCTCGCCAATGAGCAGGTTGTGCTTGCGCTTGATGTACTGGATAATCGCAAAATCAAACGAGTCGCCGCCCACGCGCACCGAGCGCGCCGTCACGATGCCGCCCAACGAGATCACAGCCACCTCGCTCGTGCCGCCGCCGATATCCACCACCATGCTGCCGGTCGCCTCGGCCACAGGCAGCCCCGCGCCGATCGCCGCGGCCATCGGCTCTTCGATAATCGAAACGCGTCTGCCGCCCGCCGCCACAGCCGCTTCGCGCACAGCGCGGCGCTCTACCTCGGTTACGCCCGAGGGAATGCAGATAACAAT
>DALYYK010000506.1:0-2067 GCA_031983305.1 Candidatus Fimivivens sp.
TCGCGCCCATCTGCACGCCCCACGGGTTGGTCAGCCCCTCCCTCGAGAGCGCGCTGTTGCAGGCGATTTGGCGCTCGATAATCTCGGCAACATCCTCAAGCTTGGCTGACTCAGCAAATTCCAGAATATTCTCAATATTCAGCAGGGCCGGGTTGCCCGCCGCGTTTTGCGCGGGCTTATCTGTCGGTGCAGAAGTGGCGTCGAGCAGTACCTTGCCATCCTTTTCGATATGCGTGATGTTGGTATGGTAGTCGCGCATCACAACCTCGGCGCTATGGCCGTCATCGGTTTCTAAAAGCACGCGGATATAAAGATTCTCAACGTTCTCAACTAACCGGCAGGTACAAAAGCCCTGAGCGATCAGCGCTTTGGTTTTTTCAATGTCGGCGTCGGTAATATCCTCAAGCACCTCAAGCTGGCGCGCGGCGTCTCCGCCGACCAGCCCTAAAACGGCGGCTACATCCAAGCCCTTTAGGCCGTTGGAATTGGGCACGACGACGCCGTTGACGTTTTTGATAATATTGCCGCTGCAATCGATGGTCATGCGGCTGGGTACGGCGCCCAGAACCGCTTTGGCCTTAGCGGCGGCATAGGCGGCGGCAATCGGCTCGGTGCAGCCGAGCGCCAGCTGAAGATTGTTTTTGAGCACCGACAGGTGATTTGCATAAAGGGCCTGATTCATCGGTTTTTCCTCCTTATACCAGACGGATGGCATTTGCAATGATCGAAATTAAATGGTAATATGGCTCTGAACACAGCTATGCCCTCAAATAAAACGCACGGAAAGGGCGGGAGACACATGAATTTTTTAAATCTGCGTTATTTTGTCATGGTGGCCGAAGAGCTTAATTTTTCTCGGGCGGCGAAGCGCCTGTTTATATCGCAGCAATCCCTCAGCAACCATATCAAGAAGCTGGAGGAAGAGCACGGTGTGCTTTTGTTCCAGCGCGACCACCACATCACGCTGACCGAGGCGGGGCACAGCCTTTATCGCAACGCAAAAGAAATTCTTGAGATGCAGAACAAGGCCGAAAAAGAGTTGCTCGATATCAAGGATTTCAGACAGGGGAGAATCTCGCTGGGCATTGCGCCCTCGCGCGGGCTTGTGATGCTGCCGCCGCTGCTGACCGAATATCACCAGAAATTTCCGCAGGTGCGCATCCGGGTTTATGAAGGGGACAATACCCAGATTCAAGAGCAGCTGCTCAGCGGCAAAATTGACCTTGCGATCGGGTTTGAATTCAGCGACGACGCCATCGAATCCGACATTCTTTTTCATGAACAGCAGTATATCGTGGTTCCAAAGACGGTTTTTAAGGCGTATTTTACGTCGGAGCAGCAGGCCCAAATGCTTGAAAGCAAAACTGTTTCGCCGACGCTGTTTGCGCAATGTCCCTTTGTGGCGGCCAACAGCAGCTCCTGGACCGATCAGATATTTCGAAAAATGATTGAAAAATACGGCGTTTCGCCCAATGTGATTGTACGGACTTACAATACGTTCACAATGCTGGCGCTGTGCCGCTCCGGGCTGGGCGTTTCGATCTGCTCCAAAACCTTTTTATGGGACGACCTCAAAAAAAGCCGCAGGCCGGATCGGGAGCTCTATTGCTTTTTGCCCGACGATGAGCTGGCCGCCAATAAAATTGTCATCAGCACCAAGAAAGGAAACTACCGCACCCGGGCCGTTAAGGAGCTCATCAAGGTTGCCAAGGCCATTTTTGCCGAATAGCGGCGGCTTAGAGCTGGACGCGGCTCTCGACAAAATCTTTCGCTTCGCGGATATAAGCCAGCATCGCGTCGTTAAGCGGATAGCGGATCACGCAGCCGGGCGTCAGAATCAGCCCTCGTCCGCCGGTCAGCTGGTGGGCTGCGTAGATTTGATGGCGGATCGCGTTTCGGTTGCAGTTGGTAATGTCGGTGCGGTTTAAGCCGCCCATCAGGCATTTGCCGGTCAGATGCTGGGCCTCGTCGATGGCGGGCAGCGTCTCCCACGCGTGCCAGTTGAAGATGTTGACCGGGTAATCGCTCAAAAGCTCGAACATAATGTTGGAGCCATGCGCGTGCATA
>DALYYK010000507.1:0-2067 GCA_031983305.1 Candidatus Fimivivens sp.
ATTCATCGCTTAAAACAGGGCAATAATTTAAAAGACAGCAGCGGAGCCGGGTTAGCCGACTCCGCTGCTGTCTTTTATGTCTTTTTAATCATAAATTCGGTGATGGTGCTGATGATTAACGCCAGGTCCTCCTGGCCGAGGTAGGCGTGAACCGGTATGCTTAAAACCTGCTCGCAGGTGGCCTCGGAGACGGGGAGCATCCCCTTTCTGCCACCGAGATATGCAAACGCGGCCTGCAAATGCAGCGGGGCTGGGTAGTACACCATGCTGGGGATGCCGCAGGTACTCAGCTCAAGCTTTAATCGGTCGCGGGTTACGCGGTCAGGCAGACGCAGTGTATACTGTGACCACGCTGACACGGTGTCGGCGGGGATGACCGGCGCAATGCCAAAGCGCGATAGTGCTGCGGTATATTTTTTAGCGTTTTCATTGCGGGCGGCCAGCTCATCGTCAAAAATTGAGAGCTTTTGCAGTAGCACAGCCGCCTGTAAGGTGTCGAGCCTTGAATTGATGCCGATGATGCGGTGATCATATTTTGAGCTCCCTTTGCCGTGCAGCCTTAAAGAATGGATGGTCTCGGCATGGGGGCGGCTGTCGGTAAAAATAGCGCCGCCGTCTCCGTAACAACCCAATGGCTTGACAGGGAAAAAGCTTGTGGCCGAAATTTCGCCAAAAGTGCAGGAGGCACGACCAAAACGGCTGGCCCCAAAGCTTTGTGCTGCATCCTCAAGCAGCCAAAGGCCTTCTCGCGCCGCAATGTGGTTTAAACGTCGGTAGTCGGCGGGCACGCCAAATAAATTCACCGCCAGAATGCCGACCGGTCGCAGCCAACCCTCTTGCCGAATTGTCGAGATGGCGTGCTCGAGCGAGGCGGGGTCGATATTAAAGGTCTCATCAACATCGACAAAGACCGGCGTGGCCCCGCGCAGCGCCACCGCCTCCGCCGTGGCGGCAAAGGTAAATGCCGGCACAAAGACCGCGTCGCCATGCCCCGCGCCCCAGGCCATAATGGCGAGTGTCAGCGCATCGGTTCCGTTTGCGCAGCACAGGCAGAAGCTGCTGCCTGTGCGGGCTGCCAGCTGTTCTTCAAGCGTGTCAACCTGCGCCCCGCAAATATAGCAACAGTCCTGTAGCACCTGCTCGATAGAGATGGCCATGCTTGCAGATAGCCGTTTGTATTGCTCGGGCAGTCCTGAAAAATTAATCATTGCATATCACCGCTTTCAAGAACGGGGCCGGTCTGGCAAAATTTATACCGACGCCCGCAACAACAGCTGGGGTTAGAGGCTGAAATGGGCCTGCCGCAGTGGCAGATCCACCCGCGCAGACGGGCCGGAACGCCCATGACCACCGCGTGATTTGGTACGTCCTTGGTGACGACGCTTCCGGCGCCTACCATCGCGTAGCTGCCCACCGTCACACCGGCAATGATGATACAGCCCGCCCCGAGCGACGCGCCTTGCTTAATCAGCGTCTTTTCATATTCGTGGGGCTGCTTGGGATATTCGCAGCGGGGATAGCGCACATTGGTAAAGGTGGCGTTTGGGCCGCAGAAAACATCATCCTCAAGCGTTACGCCTTTAAAAACCGAGACATTGTTTTGCAGCCGTACCCTGTCGCCCAAAACAGCGCCGGGCGCAATATAAGTGTTTTGGCCCAGAGAGCAGTTTTCGCCAATTTTCGCACCGCTGCGAACCACAGCATGGTGCCAGACTTGTGTTCCGCTGCCGATTTCGGTATCCTCTTCAACGCAGGCCGTCGCGTGAAGCTTATAGGCCATAGATCAGCCCTCCCCTGGATGTTGTACAAATATCCCGCTGAAGACCTCTATTCTCGCGGCGGATTTTTGCACCCTATGTAGATCAGGCGCTGCGGGCGATCTATCCGCCGTCCATATCGCCCGCAAAGGACGCAAGGCCGCCCGCTGATTTGTTTAACCTGTCAGCGGGTATCGATAAGGCAATCCGGGCAACGGCACCTGTCCAAATTGCTTTCATTTTCACATTCTATGGGGAATTGGGGCAAAAATATGACACAAAAAAAGAGCCAATCTGAAGATTGGCTCTT
>DALYYK010000508.1:0-2062 GCA_031983305.1 Candidatus Fimivivens sp.
GTGATGTAAACGCCGGCAGCGGATGGCAGGACAGACTGTGCTGTTCACTGCGTTGTGGAATGTACCCTCATCGTCGCGTCGTAGATGCGCTGTTTGTGACGATATCTGCTTCCAGGGGCGGGCAGATGTACCACGCTTTGCGTTCTCCCTTTCAGGCTGCGGGAGTGTTCTGTACAGCCACCCGAAGGCGATCCTCTCAGGCCGTGGGATCATTGGTGGTCGTCATGGACGACAGGACTACCCGGGCATACTATCAACGTAAATTCGTGACGGTCAACCGGAGGTCGTGATGAGCGTATTCATCAAATCGGCAAAATTTGATCCCTACAACATGTGGCTGCAGCTGAGCGACGGGCGCACCCTGGGCGTACCGCTGTCTTACTTTCCCGCGCTGGCCGGCGCCACCGCAGAGCAGCTTGCAATGTTTGAACTGAGCCCGCGCGGCATTCACTGGGACGGGCTGAACGAAGATCTGAGTCTTGAAGGCTTTCTGGTCACGCAGAAACTGCAGCAGGTCAGAAAAATTTAACAACGGACAGGAAATGTTTTGTGACCACAGCCGGCTTCGCCGGCGCCACAAAACAGCGGGACAAGATGTGTCTCTGGAGTACCGCCGGCGCGCCAGAGCTTTTCATCAGGCGCAGCCCGATACCCGGAATTTCGTACGTACGAAATTTTTCTGCCATTCAGACGGAGGGCAGGATTCGCAAAGTGATAGCTTTTGCATCCACCGGAAGCTGCCGCGCCTGGCGGCTTGGCCAACGCCTTACGGCCGCACAGTCAACTGTGCACCCGTTCACCGTTACCAGATCCCTTGATCCAGGCGGGCCTGACCGCACTGGCTAAAGCCCTAAAACCGCGTAATCCCCGGCGTGGATGCGGCTGATAACCTGTTTTCACTGTCATACTTATTTGCCGGCTCTCTGATCGGTACCGGCTGATTGGTTTGAGCAAATTTTTGCCGGGCATTCTGACTCCGGGTGTCCGTTTTTTTTGTTCAAAATCCCCGCTTAGTGACAACATCCGCGCGAAACCGCCCACTATTCACCTGCGTGCATAGCCATGCAGCCGCGCAGAAATTATCAGGGCGGATTTTCGCGGTTCCGGGCAGGGAAAGGGCTGGATTCTGGCCCGCAGGCAGCAGAATCGCGCTGAGGGCGTCTCAGGGGGTGCGCCCAAGAACTCTTATGTTAAATCCGGGGGGGCTGGCCGGTTCACCCGGAGTTACCGCGCTCAGTGCGTAACTGACGACTGTGCGCCTGTTGTGTTGCCTTCCAGGACTACCGCCTGAACGCTTCTGATGGCGTCGCGTATGGCCGTCTTCCGCCACGTTTCATCTGCGGCGATCAGGAAAGTCTGGAGCTTCAGAAGCAGTATGGCATTGGTTATGCTCGTCCTCTCATCGAGTAGCTCAAGAATAGCTTCGCCAATTATTGTGTCAGACAGCTTTTTGTCTTGGTTTCCGTACATGGGGGACCTGCTTGTTGTGAGTTGTGCCCGTACGGCAGGCGAAGCCTGCAGGATACGTTAAAACTGCCGCTCTGACAGGGAAGGAACTTAAATAGCTTTACGTTGCCGTATTAGAGACAGAGATATTCCTCTGTAACGAATTTTTCCCGCCCTGAGCGGGTTTTTTTTGCCTTAAAAACGTCAAAAAACGATCGAGGCGGCATTCTGAGCGCTGTACACGCCTGATTAAGCGCAGAAGGAAAAGTTAAGGCTATGCTTTATCTGGCTTTACTTAACTCAAACCGGAGGCGTTATGGCGGGACGTAGAGGCGGTGCCGGCAATTTTGCGGAAAATCCAGAGCGGGCTGCAGAAGCCGGCCAAAAAGGTGGCCGCATAAGCGGCGGGAACTTCAAGAACAACCCAGAGCGAGCCCGTGAAGCAGGCAGAAAGGGAGGCCAGATCAGCCGGAGAGGTGCTCCTGAGCGCAAGGTTTCCTGAGATGAGTTGCAGAAGACCCGCCCTGGCGGGTTTTTTCATGCCCTGCGCAAAAGGGATGTTATGTTCAATTCACCCGTAGGGCGGGTTCAGATGTAAACAAAGCTGTTTTTGGAG
>DALYYK010000509.1:0-2052 GCA_031983305.1 Candidatus Fimivivens sp.
GGCGCTGCTTTGCGGCAACCCGCGTGCCGCCCGCGCCGTCGGGTGGGCGCTGCACCAGAACCCGCGCCCCGGTGAGATACCCTGTCACCGTGTGGTTAATCGGGTGGGCAGGTTAGCCCCCGAATTCGCCTTTGGCGGCGATGAGGAACAGCGTCGCATGCTTGAGGATGAGCAGGTGCCGTTTTTGCCCGACGGGCGCGTCGATCTCTCGAAGGTGTTCTGGTACGGGGACTAGGCCGCAGCAGACGCGGCGGCGCTTGGTAAAAAAGCGCTTTGAAATTGACGGAGATTTAAACGGGGAGGACGGTTTTAAAATGATGCGGGACGCGGTAAAGACGATCGGCAACCTGATTGACAAGCAAAGCATTTGTTTTATCAGCTCGGTGGATGACGGCGGTTTTCCCAATACAAAGGCAATGCTGCCGCCAAGAGTGCGCAAGGGCATTCAAACCTTTTATTTCACGACCAATACTTCTTCGATGCGGGTGGCGCAATACCGTCAAAATCCGAAGGCCTGCATTTATTTTTGCGACAAACGGTTTTTCCGCGGGGTCATGCTCAAGGGCAGCATGGCGGTCTTAGAGGACGCCGAAAGCAAGGCCATGATCTGGCGGGAGGGGGATACCCTTTATTATTCGCAGGGGGTGGCCGATCCGGACTACTGCGTACTCCGGTTTACGGCGCAGATCGGCCGGTATTATACGAACTTTCACTCAGAGGACTTTGCTGTCGAGCCGGGGGTTTAACTCCCGTCAAGACTTTTATGCCTGCTATTTTAGCGCCAATATTAATGCTAACAAACCGTGGAGACGCTCAATGTCTCCGCGGTTTGCGTGTTTTTACGTCAAAATGCGTCGGGACCTCCGCAATGTTGATGCCACACATTTGCACGCTCTGGAATATGATGCTGTGAGGGAGGTTTTGCCCATGGATTATTTTGCTAAAGCGCCCGAACCTGTGGTGCAGGTGGAGCGCCTTTCTTTAACATATCAGTCAGACGAAGGAGAGATTGAAGCGATACGCGAGCTATCCTTTTCGGTGTACGAGGGGGAGATTGTCAGTGTCATCGGACCCTCGGGCTGCGGAAAATCGACGCTGCTGTCCATCGCGTCGGGGCTCTTGACCCCCACGTCGGGCAGCGTTGTCATCAGCGGCGGGGGGAATATCGGCTATATGCTGCAAAAGGACAGCTTGTTCCCGTGGCGTACCATCCGCCAAAACGTGCTGCTCGGCGTCGAGATCCGCAGTCAGGATAAAAAAGACGCCAGCGCCTATGTCGACGAGCTGTTGCATACCTACGGCCTGTGGGAGTTCAGAGACAGTTTTCCCGATCAGCTTTCGGGCGGCATGCGCCAGCGCGCCGCCTTAATCCGCACGCTGGCGGTGCGGCCCAAGCTGCTGCTGCTCGACGAGGCGTTCTCGGCGCTCGACTATCAGACCCGCTTAGCCGTCGCGGACGATATCGCGTCGATTATACGGCACGAGAAAAAGACGGCGCTGATGGTGACACACGACATTTCAGAGGCGGTCGCTATGTCCGACCGGGTCATTGTGCTTTCACGCCGGCCCGCCGTCGTTAAGTCGGTCTATGACATTCAATTTGCGGAAGGGCGCGGCACACCGATGCAGTGCCGCGAGCGGGCGGAGTTCCGCAGCTACTTCAACAGCATCTGGAGGGATATCGATGTTCATATCTGAAAAGGCCGCTTCGCCCGCGCGCGCGGCGTGGCTTAAAAGGCGGCGGCGTGACCGGTTGCTCGTGGGCGTTGCAAAAGCGGGACTTCTGATCTCGCTGCTTTTGTTTTGGGAGTTTGCCGCCCGTGCAGGCATCATTGACCCGTTTATTACAAGCTCTCCGTCGCGGTTTACGATGAGCATCCTCCGGTTGGCCGCAAGGGGCGAGTTGTGGCGGCACGTATGGGTCACGACGCTTGAAGCGGTCGCGGGTTTCTGTTTTGGGACGATTCTGGGTACCGTCATCGCCATCGTGCTGTGGAGCTCGCGCTTTTTATGCCGCGTGCTCGAGCCTTATCTCGTCGTTTTAAACGCGCT
>DALYYK010000510.1:0-2050 GCA_031983305.1 Candidatus Fimivivens sp.
TGATATAAAGAAGGAAATATGCGCCAGCGTATTGATTTTATTCGAGAAGTACAGCAGGTCGTCCTGCTCAATCAGGCCGATGACCGCCCACTGCTCATGATAAAAGGGCGTGTTCACCCGATAGACCTCAAGCGGCGCAACCGCCCCGACCACCCGTCCGTTGTCGACACCGCCGATCACATGTACATTTCCGCGCACCGCCTGCGCCACCGAAATGGTTTGCGCCTTGCCGAAAAGATGTTTAAAAAGCGGCCCGCTGGTAAAGACGCTGCGATAAGACAGTCCGCCGTTCGACGATACGCCTAAAAAATAGGAGGCGTTTTTGCTGCCGCTCAGATCGTGGTAGCGCATTTTGGGGGTAAGCTGGCTTTCGGATACCTCGACCCCGAACACCCCGAACACCGTTCCGTCATCGGCGATGAGCGGCACCGAATAGGTGATGATGTTAATGTCGTTATCGCTCAGCGAAAAGCGTTCGCTCCAATAACCAAAGTCGGCGCTTTTTCCGCCGTTGTGTGCTTTGGCGGCATTGAGCGGTGCAAAGAAAAACTGCGATTGCGCGGTCTCCTCATCGGTAAAAGCAAAGCTGGCCGACCAGCAGCGGTCAAACGCGATGTTTAAGCCGCGCGCGAGATCGGGCATGCCGCGTTCCATCAGCAGGTCACCGTTGTCGGACGAACGTCCAAGGCGGTCGAATTGGCGGATATAGCATCCGGCGCGCGATACAGCGCCCTGCGCCGTCGTTTCGGCCGCAGGCCCGTCAAGCACCAAAAAGATGCCGTTGGCCGCGTTGCGGTACAGCATGTTGACAATATCGTCAGACAGATCGGCGACAATTTTTCGGTTTAGCGCCGGAGATGTTGAGATATCCGCAATGGCGGCGTTGTTTTCGGCCAGTGAGGCATATATTTTTTGCAGCAGAAATTCTCTGTCACCATCCAGCGCCATGCATTTATGCAGGATATCGCTTTGAATATCCTGCTGACGGTTCAAAACCTTTTCACTGAGCATGTCGTAGGCGTTGGTCTCAATGCGCTCAATGATGTTATATTGCCAGAATATCAGCATATAAAGCGCCAACTGCACAAGAATGACGGCGATGCCCGGCAGCATAATGCGTGCAAGGATGGTGCTTCTGCCGAACACAGGGCTATTGCGTTTTTCAGGCATTCACACCCCACCTTTAATCTGGACCGGCGCGTGTGACCGCCCGGATATCCATTAAATTATGCACCGGAAGCCGCTTTGCGCAGCGCGCGTTCAAAGTCTGAGAACCATAGCTCAAAATGCGCGTCGTCCAAGAAGGGCTCAAGCGCGGTTGCACGGTCAACACCTGAACTGATTTGAGCGGTTATGGCAGCCAGATCATGATCGGCCTGAGCCTGCATGGACGCCCCCACAACGCTGCGGCAAGCGTAGCTACTTTGAGAGACGGCACTGGTGAAAAAATGGTAGCGCCCGGACATCCCCATGCCAACCTTGAGGGTATCCTCCACGATCGGCAGCAGCTCGAGCGCGGCATCCTTGACGACTGTGTTGAGCAGATCACCGCTGTTGGCGGCTTTCTGCACGGGAAGATAGCCGGTGCAGGCCGAAAAGCGAATGTTCTGCGCCGGCTCGGTCAGCCATTTTAAAAACGTTACAGCGGCCTGCTCAGTGCGCTTGTCAGACTTTGAAACGGCCATGCCTGCGCCCTGCTGCACCGCGTAGGGTTCGCACCCCGCAAAATTGGGCAGCGAAAAGACCTTCGCCGTGATCGGGTAGGTGCTGCCGTCGGCTCGGGTGACGGCGCTGGGAAAATAAGAGCAGCCGCTCGAAGAGCCGACGCACGCGATAATGTCGCCAGTTTTGGCGTCGTCGCTTCTAAAGCGGCCCAGCGCCGCGAAATGCCCGCTGACGTAGGGCACATAATAATTGTCCCACAGGCGGCGTAAGGCGCCGCGATCAAGCGTTAAAGAGAGCGCCCCGTTTTCAGTCTGCATCAGCGGCGCGCCGAGCTGCGCGCAGCCAACCAGCAGGTAATTGGCCATCGAATCCCGCCCGAAAAACG
>DALYYK010000511.1:0-2049 GCA_031983305.1 Candidatus Fimivivens sp.
AAACTACTGATGCACGATCTCCTCGATCGAACGGCTGATGTTGTGGGTAATCGGGCTCCACTGGATCTTTTTAAACAGCGCCGCGATCGAGATCGGCACATAGGTGAATATAAAAATCGGGAAGGTGAAAAGATATAAAATCTTCTTAAACACACTGGCGTGAATCTGCTTCCATTCAGTGACGGTTGTCAGAAGGCCAAACAAAAACAGCACCGCGTAAAAATTGAACATTGAAGAAAAAATCGCGTCGGTCGTCAGCGGAATGAGCTTGGGAGCCACATCCGCGCCGAGCAGCGCGCTTAGCAAAAAGAGGCCGTTGACCGCCACGCTGGCCAGCGAGACGAACAGCGCCGGGGCAATGGTCATAAACATATCATAGCAGGCAAACTGACGTTTAACCGCAAATCCGTAGATCAGCCGCGTATGATACCGCCCAAACACCTGATAAAATCCCTTGGCCCAACGCAGTCGCTGTGTCCAGGACTGGCTCCAGGTGCAGGGCTGCTCATCATAAAGCACGGCGGTGTGGCAATAGCCGATCTTCTCGCCATGGATGACGCAATCCACCGAGAACTCGATGTCCTCGGTCAGCAGATGGTGCTTCCAGCCATCGTTTTTTCGGATGATGTCACCGTGCACCAAAAAGCCGGTTCCCGAAATGGCACAGCTCGTGCCCAGCTGCATACGCGGGTAGTTCAGATAGCGCGACTCACGCAAAAACCACAGCGAATAGCCCGCCGACAGCCAGTTGGAGGCATAGTTCTTCGAATTGCGATAAGACGTGAGCACACGATAGCCCCGATCAAACCATTTGTTCATCTCGCGCACAAAGTTTTGGGCCAACAGGTTGTCCGCGTCAAAAACAAAATAGCCTTCGTAAGCGTCCGCGCCATAATCCCGCGCAATACGCTTGAGCATAAAATCCAGCGCAAAGCCCTTGCCGACCTGCACCTCATTAAAGCGCTCGTAAACCGCCGTTGCGCCCGCTTTTTGGGCAACAGCCGCCGTATTATCGGTGCAGTTGTCCGCCACGACAAATATGTCCAGCAGTTGTTGCGGATAGTTTTGCTTTTTGATGCTGTCAATCAGCGCGGCGATGACGGCGCTTTCGTTTCTGGCGGCAATCAGCACGGCGTAGCGGTGGTTTTTAGCCGCCTCGGGCGGCTGCTGCGGGCAGCGAACAACGCCGACAATCGCATAAATGATCTGATAAAAATAAAACAGTGTAAATAGAATAAACAGTGTAGAATTGAAGGTTACAATAAACTGCAACACTAGGATGCTCCTCCTGTCTTTTGCCGAATATCGGAATATAGCGCATTGCATAATATCCGGCTTTGCTTTTAGGCAACGTTACCGTTATAACATCATCCGGCGCAAAATACAACCAAAAGTAATGGAATTCAAAGAATTTTAAATTAAGTTCACCATTTTATACATATTTAATTACTAAAAGTTAAAAAATTCTAAGATTTTTAGTAATATGCACTTTAATCAGTTCTAAAATATCGCCAGCTGTTTGCGCTATGCCGTTTAATTCAAACGCGATATTCCGACACACTTTAGTTAAAAATTCTCATTGTTTAGCATGGCGCCGCATGATATACTTTAATCATCGACAAAAGATATGCGACTTTAAGGAGGAAAACAGCCATGGCTTTTCAGTTTAACCAAGGCGGCGGAGCGCCCTCAGGCGGGGCACCAACCAGCGGGGGGAAATTTTTAAAATCGTTGTCCCGCTCGGTTACCATCGTCGTGCTGCTGGCGGCGCTTATCGTGCTGGGCAGCCTTTCGTTTACGGTTATTGACGAGGGCTACATCGGTGTCAAATACCAGTTTGGCCGTATTCTAGATACCTCTTTAAGCGCCGGTCTGAATTTTAAAATGCCGTTTGTGCAGTCGGTGCGCACCGTCGATGTCCGCGAGCAGATGTACGAGATGAACACCACCGCCTACACCAAGGATACCCAGACCGTCGAAAATTTGCAGGTGAAGCTCAACTACATCTACGACAAAGCGTTAATCGGCGATCTGATCCGCAATGTTGGT
>DALYYK010000512.1:0-2046 GCA_031983305.1 Candidatus Fimivivens sp.
CGTTGTCATCAAGCCGCTCAAGCTCGCGCTTGGCCGCAGAGATGGTCATCGACATGTTCGTGCCGGTATCGCCGTCCGGCACCGGGAACACGTTTAACGCATCCACCTGCTGACGATTATTTGCAATGTGATTAGCGCCTGAAATAATCGCATCTCGAAGCACTTTACCCTGTATCAAACGATTCACTCTCCCTAATTTATGCGCTTTTTTATTCGCATTTCATCGCGTCGACAAAGACGTTAACGCGGGTCACCTTAAAGCCTGTGGTCTCCTCAACGGCATAGCGCACCTCCGATACGATGCTGCGCACGACCGCCGCAATGTTCACACCGTAGGCAACCTCGATATGCAGATCGATAATCAGGGCGCCGTCCTTGGCGCTGACCTGCACGCCCTTATCGGGCAGCTCGGCGCCGGTCATCTGCCGCAGGCCCTGTGACGCGCCTGAAGCCACCATGCCGGATACGCCAAAGCAGCTTGAAGCGGCGTGGCTGACCAGCTCGGCGAAAAAATTGCTGGTGATTTCAATCGTTCCCAATCTATTTTCTACTCGGATCATCTGCGATTCCTCCCCTTTGTATTCAAATATATTCTAATGATAAGCATTCTGCATAATGAGCGATTCAATTCGCTTTATTATAAAAAATGTCATTGGGCGTTGCAAGAAACAGAATGTTAATTTTATCCGCTTGTTTTATCCATAGGTGCGGTTGATGCGCTCGATGGTCTTTGTTTTGCCGCTTTTTTCATCCAGCTCGACCGCGACGCCGCAGATCATTTGCTCGCCGTCGGGGTTCTCAAACCGGGTGGGCATCGCGGTGCGAAAACGCGCGATCACCTGCTCGGGCCTCACACCCAGCACCGACTGCTTGGGCCCGCACATGCCAAGGTCGGTGATATAGCCGGTGCCATTGGGCAGAATCTGCTCGTCGGCGGTCTGCACATGGGTGTGCGTTCCGGCAAACAGCGAGATGCGCCCGTCGAGATAAAAGCCCATCGCGCGCTTTTCAGAGGTGGTCTCGGCGTGAAAATCGAGGATGATATTCGGCGTATCGAGCGTTTTTAAGATGGCGTCGATGGTGTCAAACGGGTTTGCCAGCGGCTCCATGCCCGCCGTACCCATCAGGTTGACCACCGCGACGCGGCAGCGCAGCATATCGAGCACGTAAACGCCGGTTCCGGGCGTTTCGGGCGAGAAATTGGCCGGGCGAATGACCCCCTCGCGCCTGTCAAGCAGCTCATAGATCTCACGACGGCGAAAGACATGGTTGCCGGTTGTGATCACGTCCGCGCCGGAATCAAACAGATGCTTGGCGCTTGTCGGCAGAATGCCGTTGCCCTGCGCGGAATTTTCACCGTTTATAATCACAATATCCGCCGCGTAATGTCTTTTTAGGCCTGGCAGCTGCGCGCGAACCGCCTCACAACCGCCCTGCCCAACCACGTCGCCAAGCATCAGGATGTTCATAAAACCATAACCTCCAAAGTTATACCGATATGCCGATAGGCCGCTAAATATGTCTCTAACAGATGAACAAAATCGTCGAATGGACTTTCGCTCCGCAGGAAGGTGGCCGACTGCCGCCAGCCTTTACGCCCGCCGAAAGGCCGATTGCCGCCGCATGCTGCACAAAGCGCGATGTCAGCAGCCCCGGCCAGCTCGTTTCTATTCTCCTGCCGCGCGGAATGCAACAGGCCGTATCGAGCGCTCATACGCCCGCGCTTCTTGCAGCGCGCCTTCGATCTGCTCGGGGGAAAAATGCTTTGCCAATACCGCCTTCATATCCGACGGCAGCTCGGCTAAAACGCTGATTTTCTCGCCCGAAAGCGGGTGGATCAGAACCATGATAAAGCAATGCAGCGCGTGTCGTTCGAGTACGGCGCAGTCGCCGCCATAAAGCGCGTCGCCCGCCAGCGGACAACCGAGATGCGCCATATGCACCCGAATCTGATGGGTGCGCCCCGTCTCAAGCCAAAGCGCCAGCAGGGAAAGCGCACTGCCCTCGAGCAACGTTTTATAGTGCGTCACCGCGCTTTGCCCGTCG
>DALYYK010000513.1:0-2042 GCA_031983305.1 Candidatus Fimivivens sp.
AAAATCGTCACCGCCCTGGCTTTTAAGCGCTTTTAGGATATTGGCAATCTGCATCAGCAGCGCCGGGTCATCCACACGGTAGCCGGTGCTGTGCCCCCCGCCCTGCATCAGTGCAAAGTCGTATAGGCAGTCAAGCGTATCGGCCCGCTCGGCCAAAAGGCCCATCAGGCGATTTTCACGGTCATCGATGAGCACCATGATATGCGGCGTTTCGAGCGGTGCGCCGCTGCGGATCTTGACGCGCGGGGGCAGACGCTCGACAATGGTGCCCTCGGTGGCGCGTATCATCGATTTGGCGTCGCTTGCGTAGTCGTACTGCTCTAAATCGAGCGCGACCACCAGCCCCTGCCGGATGCCGGTGCTCGTCCGGCGGCGAAGATAGACAAAGGTTTCGCCGATATCGGTCAGCAGACGTTTATTAAGGTAGTCACACATCACGGCGTTGATGCGGTCGATGGCAGCGGCGTTATCATCGGACAGATAAGCCTCGGGCAGCGTGATGCGTAGCGTCGAGCAGGCCTCCCCTACAATATCCTCCACCGTCTGCCAGTAGTCGGGCTGCGCTGTAAACTGGTCGCAGGCAATAACCGAGAAGCGGTGCAGATCGACGCCGTCGGCCGGCAAAAGAATATTGGGCAGCGACACGCCAACCTCCGCCAAGGCCTGTTTAAAAAGCTCCATAACACGTAAAGCCCCTTTCTATAAACACGACCCCCTGTCGAAAAACACGGCAGAGGGTCTCTTTGTTATGACAGAACGCGCACCCTGACGACACCCTGAATGGCGCAAAGCCGCCCAACGCAATCGGCGTCCGGCTCGGTGGCAAGGTCGAACAGCGTATAAGCCCATTCGCCCCGGCTCGAGTTGAGCATGTGCTCAATGTTGTGCCCGGCCTCGGCCAGCACGGCGGTCATCTGTCCAACCATGTTCTTGATATTGCGGTTAATCACCGCCACGCGGTAGCCGCCGGTGCGGGGCAGCTCACAATGGGGCAGGTTGACCGAATTGATGATATTGCCGTCCTCAAGATAGCTGCGCAGCTGCTGCGCCGCCATCTGAGCGCAGTTCTCCTCCGATTCGGGAGTGGAGGCGCCGAGATGCGGGGTGGCGATGACGCCCTTGGCCTGCAACACCTGCTCATTGGGGAAATCGGTGACATAGTGGCGCAGATGGCCCGATTCGAGCGCCTTGATCAGCGCGTCGTCGTCCACCAGCCCTCCGCGCGCAAAATTTAACAGCACCGAGCCAGGCTTCATGGCGGCCAGTTCGGCCTCGCCGATCATGCCCCGGGTCTTGTCGTTGAGCGGCAGGTGCAGCGAAATATAATCACAATTTGCAAAAATCTCGCAGAGATTTTTAACGTGGATAATCGACCGGGTCAGGCTCCATGCCGCCTCAACCGAGAGATAGGGGTCGTAGCCCATAACCTGCATGCCAAGGCCCTTGTCGGCGGCGTTCGCCACCATGACGCCGATGGCCCCAAGGCCGATGACGCCCAGCTTTTTGCCGGCCAGCTCGGGGCCTACGAACTGATTTTTGCCCTTCTCAACCAGCTTTTCAATATCATCGGGCCGCTCGGTATGGAGCTGCTCAAGCCAGTGCACGCCCGAAACGACCTGACGGCCCGACAGCAGCATGCCGCAGAGCACCAGCTCCTTAACCGCGTTGGCGTTAGCGCCCGGCGTATTGAACACGACGATGCCCCGCTCGGTGCAGCGCTCGACCGGAATGTTGTTATAACCCGCACCCGCTCTCGCAACGGCCAGCAAATCGCCGGGCAGCTCGGCCGCCTGCATATCGGCTGAACGCACGAGTATGGCATCGTACTGCTCGGCCTTATCAGAAACGGCGTATTTCTCGCAGCCCAGCTCCTGATAAATCACATCTGAAATCTTGTTCAAGGTCTTTATCGTAAACATATTGATGTCGTCTCCCTTTAATCTCTCGTTATGTATAAATACAATCTTGATTGCAGCTTCCTGATTGATTTTGCCGCTTTCGGCAAGCTGTTTTAAGCGTCAAGATCGACAGCGCAACCCCAC
>DALYYK010000514.1:0-2042 GCA_031983305.1 Candidatus Fimivivens sp.
CGATGTGCCCTCCGTATCACCAATGCCAAATGCCCGTTCCAAGAAAGCCTTTGCTGCAGACAAAGTGGTGCCTCCCTCAAAGCCATCTATGCCCAAGGGAATCCGCAAGTCTCGCCCCTTGGAAACAAACATTTTTCCGCTTGTCTGTTGCCCAACTGGTGGAACCATTCGGCCCACGATCATTTGATCATCGCCGTTGGCCCATCGCACGCCCACAGCCACTACCCTTCGGCGCACATGCGCGGGGAGCTCACATTTACTGGAACCCAAACAATAGTCAATCGCTTTGATAAGAGCAGACTTTCCTGTGCCTGAGGCTCCGGTGATGATGTTCACCTGGTCCGGCACCAAACTAACGAGACGGCGCTGACCGTCGACACCAAGGAAAAATATATCGAGTATGTTCCAGCGCTTCATACAGTAAGCCCCATCATGTCAAATGTCGTCCGTGCCGATCCAGCCATCGCGAACCAATAGCCAAGCCGCTCTGAATTTTTGATCACCGCGAGCGGCGCTTCACTAAGGCCGTTAACTGCGCTTTTTTTGAGCCTTTTTGGTCCCGACCGCAGCCGCCCCGCTTCATCTAATGTGAGTGCTTTCATGAAGCAAGAAAATCGAACTGCCTCCGTAACTATGCCCATTGAGCCGTTTACGCGATCAACCAGCTCAATCTGGACTTCAGGGCACCTCATCAACCACTCCAACAGCCCTGTATTCTTGTTTGTTCCATCAAACTTCAGCGACAAGTCACCTGAGAGTGCGATGGGAAGTGCGATGTAACTGAGCGACAGTGATGGCCCATCGGCATTGACCGTCTCAAATGCCTCAGTGAAGCGTGTCAGAGCATAGGCGCAAAACGCAGGATTGGTCTCAGCGAATACGTCATAGGTGCCTCTCACGCGTCGTCCTCCAGGCGCTTGATGTAGTCCGGATGCCACCCTACCTTTTTATCTACCGCCAGCACTTGGTAGCTCCCCCGCACGTAGAAGACTGCACTCCAGTTGGCTGCGATTGCTTCCACGCACCTCGGCGCATCGTCATGCGTCCAACGGAGCAATGCCAATCCTCTCTCGCACTTCTCTGGCTCATCCGAAGACTGACAATCCTCAATCATTTTTCCATGTCGATTCGACCACTCCTCGTGAAGGTGATCATCGTGCCGATTGATAGCGGTCGCCATAGCGGGGTTGTCCTCAACCCACTTTGAGCGCTGAGCTCGAGCCCGCCATTCTTCCACGGTCGCCTTGCCTTCGTCGGTTTTCCCGCCACCAACGAGACGGATCTGACGAACAAGCATGGAATCTGGCTCGTGCGAAAACGGGGGCTTGGCTCCTGAAAAGTCAGCATGGAGAAATCCAGCCTCAATCTCTCCTACTATCGACGAGATCTGAGTCTGAACTTCGAGCTTGGCAATGGCCCTATTGCGCTTGCCACACAACGAATAAATGACTTCCCTGTCCCACCATGCGACAAGTCTAGACGCCACAAATGCTCGCTGCTCGGAAGGCAAGACTTTAAGGCTTTTAGCGATCTCTGCCTCAACCGCTGCAATGTTGGGCGAGTTGGGCTGCACCCTTATTCGGCGCACTAGGGTTTCACGGCTCGGCGCAGGAAGAGCCAAGAACGCTTCACACCCATCCGCGCGATCGCCAAAGGGCAGGTCCTTCTTGGCAGCCTTTGCCTCTGCACGCTTATCCACGACGCGATTTGCCTCCGCGACCAGCGCGTCGATCAGCACTTTTCTATCAGAACCATCGTGCAAAAGCGCTTGAAGCGGACTTCCTGCGGAGATTTGTCCCACGGCCACGAGGTGCAGGGTTGTCTCCGCCATCGACAGTTGCGGCAACGTGTCTATCCACACTTTGAGTGTCTTCCAAAGCGCCCGCGATGCCACGGTTACCGAGGGAGGTGTCTCGCTCAACGAGTGCTTCAGCTGAAGAAGCAACGTTTGCTGATCGGCAACAAGCTCTACGTCGTCCAATCGTTCGACAGCAACAGCGGCATCGTCCGAGTCGAACTCGATCAAAGTCTTCAGAGCGAAT
>DALYYK010000515.1:0-2039 GCA_031983305.1 Candidatus Fimivivens sp.
GTTCGCCATATGACGGCCGCCATCAATGGGATAACGCATAAAAACGCGAGGTATGCGACCTGATAGCGTCCGGTCAAATCATACAGGAAGCCGGGGATCGAAACAAAAATCAACCCACCCAATGAATAGCTGATCTGAAACCACTTAAGCGTTTTAGCATAATCGGCCTCCCGCGAAAAATCAGCCGCCCAGACCGAAATGCCGACCGTCGCGGGTGGATAGCCCAAGCCCATCAGTATAACGCCTAAAAATACGAGAATGCTGCTTTTTCCGTCGACGAGACTACAGCTCAAGCACCCCAGTGCCAGCACCGAAAAAAACAGCAGCGACGACTTGCAGCCGCCCATGCGGTCAGAGACCAATCCGTAGGTCAATTTGCTCAGCGTCAGCGAAATACCAAATATCGAAACAGCGCTTGAAGCGAGCATCGCACTGTAGCCCGAGGTGGTGAACAATACTGAAAAATGCCCCGGACCCGATGTTCCTACCGCGCCAAGCAGCAGCAGCGCGCCCAGCACGCCGAACAGATGGCCTTTGGGTAAACGGCACCCGCCTTTTATTGGGGCAGCAACGGTGCCATCGGAGCTATTCTGTGCCCCGTAGGGTTGCAGACCCAGCTCGTGCGGATCGTTGCGCAGCAGCAGACCGGCCAGTCCCGCACAGAGAATTAGAAAAAACGCTTCCGCCATGAAGGTGTTAAACAGGCCGTAGTTTTCAACCAGCAGCGTGACGGCCGGTGGAAAACAGATCGTTGCTATGCCGGTTCCTGAGGCGCAGATGCCGATGGCGTAAGCCCTTTTGCTGCTAAACCATCGCCGAATCAAAATCGAAATGGGAATCAGCGAACCAAATCCGTACGCAAAGCCGCACAGCATGGCAGGAAAATAATACATCCATATAGCGCTCGCAAAAGCGTACGAAGCAAATCCCGCGGCGGACAGCAGACATGAAAGCGCCAGCCCCGCTCTGAGATTGAGCACTTTATAATAACGTTCAATGCAAAGCATACCGAGCAGCGAAAAAAGGCAGCGAACCGATAATATTGACGACACCTGAGCACCCGAATAACCCTGCGCCTTTATAAACGGCAGATAGGCGGCAAACGCGTTGCTGGTTGCCCCCACGGTGCAGGTTAATAATAATGTGCCCGCGCCACAGATGACCCAGCTATAATGCATCTTTTTCATCGTTGTTCCAAATCTCCTTCGGGGATTGCAGCTTTATTATAACGAATTAAAATAAGTTTGTATAATGCTTATTTTTTAGATATAATATACTCAAAATTTATATTTGGAGCCCTAAATGACGATAAATGAAATAGAGGCATTTCTTTCGGTTGTGCACTACGGCAGCATGACCGCCGCTGCGGAAAAGCTGTTCATCAGCCAGCCTGCGTTAAGCCGCCGCATCGGCGCTCTGGAGCAGGAGGTCGGCTACACGCTGCTGCTGCGCGGCAAAGGCATCCGCAGCGTGTCGCTGACCCCTAAGGGGCATCAATTTATTTTAATGGCCGAAAAGTGGAAGCAGCTGTGGACCCAGATGCAAACCGAGCCGCTTTTACCTGGGGCTTCGGTACTGCATGTCTCGTCCATCGGCAGCTTGCTGAGTTATGTTCTTTTTCCGGCGATGCAGCGCTTTCTGGCCGAAAACGCCGCCTGCGATTTTATCATGGAAACGCAGCACTCTTATCACGCATACGATTATGTCGCGAGCGGCACAGTGGATATCGCACTGGTCTCAGATGTTATGTACGCCAAGTCGGTCGAGGCGCTGCCCCTGTGGCGTGAACCGATGTATGTGGTCGCGGGCGAAAAAATTAATATTCATCCCGACATGCTGCCCTCAGAGCTCAATGTCGCGCAGGAGATTAAGGTGCCTTGGAACAACGCCTTCACCGAATGGCACAACTATTGGTTCGGCTCAAGCATCCGTCCGCATATTGCGCTCGATCAAATGTCCGCCATTGAAAATTTTATTTGCGGCCCCGAGCTTTGGATGATTGCGCCCGTCTCGGTAGCCCGCGTATTGGGCGCCAATTT
>DALYYK010000516.1:0-2031 GCA_031983305.1 Candidatus Fimivivens sp.
AGCGTGGGGGCGTCCTTGCAGAACTTCTTACCATTCTCCAGCCGGTTGATGCACCGCCAGACAATTTTTTTACCCTCCGGTCTGGTCCATGTCACTCTGCGGTAGGGACTGCCGCAATTTCCGCAGGATAACAGCTCGGTCAGCACATATTTGCCGCTGTATTTGGCAAGCTCGGTTTTGGCGGCGGTACTGACTTTTTTCAGGCTGGATCGCCGTGCCATTTCCTCCTGCACCCGCTGAAAGGTCAGCCGGTCGATGATGGCGGGATGGCTGTTCTCCACGTAGTATTGGGGAAGCTCACCGGTGTTCTTCTTAGTCTGGCGAGTAAAAAGGTCTGCGATGTAGGTTTTCTGGAGCAGAGCGTCCCCCATGTATTTTTCGTTTTGAAGCATCCCCCGTATCACGCCGTCATTCCACTTTTTATGCCCCCGCGCCGTTTTGATGCCGTCCGCCTCAAGGTCTGCGATGATTTTGGCTACGCTGTGCCCAATCAGATACCGTGAAAAAATCCTGCGGACGATTTCCGCTTCCTCCGGGTCGATTTCAGGCAGATCGTTCTCGCCCCGGCGATAGCCTAAAAATCCGGCATAGTGAAAGTAAACCTTGCCGTCCTTGAAATTTTTGCGGTGTCCCCAGCGGATGTTGCCGCTCATGGACTCGCTCTCGGCCTGTGCCTGGCTCATCATAAAGGTGAGAATCATTTCATTGTCCATGTAGAGGGTGTTGACATTTTCCTTTTCAAAGAAGACGCCCACGCCCATCCGCTTGAGCCTGCGGACATAATCCAGACCGTCCAGCGTATTCCGGCAGAACCGGGATACCGATTTGGTGATAATCAAATCCACCTTGCCCTTTTCACAGGCCTTGATCATCCGCAGGAAATCCTTGCGCTTTTTGGTGGAGGTTGCGGTTTTGCCCTCGTCCGCAAACATATCCACCATGGTCCACTCCTGCTGGGCGGCGATTTTTTCGGTGTAATATTCAATCTGCGCCTGATAGCTGTCGAGCTGTTCCTCGGAGCTGGTGGAAACGCGGCAGTAAGGCGCTACCCGCAGGCGCTGCTTGCGGATATCCTTTTGGTTGTGCTTGGGATCAGCGGGAATCACCGTGACTTTTCTCACTGCGCTTTCGGGCACTTTGCATCCTCCTTTCCATCTGCTTCAAGGGTTTTTCCGTTGATGAGTCGCAAGCGGAGACTGCCGTGGGCGGTAAATTGGATTTCCTGCACTGCGATTGTGAAAAGCTCTCTGAGAAGTTCCGCATTGATGGATTGTGTAAGGATTTTCTCCTTCAGTCTCTGCATCTGATAGTAAGGCATATAATCAGGCAGTCCGCTGTATTGCTCGGCGGCACAGACCAGTATCAACATTTTGGTGTACTCCTGTCCCGGCTCCGCTTTGTTCAGCTCCCGGATGACCTCGTTCTGGATGCGTACCGCCTCCAGCGTCGGCTCCTCTATATTTTGCGGCAGAAACCATTCTAAGAGGTTGGGGGTCTGCGCCAGCACATTCAGCCTATCGGATAGGGCTGTGCGGATGTCCTCGTCCTCTATGTAACGGCGGTTGGTACAGCCCTCCTTTTCGCAGTACCAGCGGGGCTTTCCCCCAGCTCTGGTATCGCGGAGCATCCTGCCGCCGCACACGCCGCAGACCGCTTTTTCACGGATGGGTCCGATATAGTCCGGGCAGGGTGTATAGGCATTCTTTTCTCTCCTGATAAGCTGGGCACGCAGAAAGGCTTCCGGCTCAAGGATGGGGGGATATTCCTTTTCCCCAAGATAGCGTTCGTTTTCGAGGATGCGCTTGACCATGTGCTTGTTCCATTCGGCCGTGTGGCTGTGGTAGCGAAGCCCCCGGCGCATCATTTCGGCGGCAATTTTGCTGTAGGCCATGCCGTCAGTATAAAGCCTGAAAATCTCTTTGACCGCCGCTGATTCTGTGGGACAACACTGCAGCTCACCCCTTTTCATGGTGTACCCGAAGGGGATTTTTCTCTGCCATGCCATGTTACCGCACCGTCCTTTCCATGGTT
>DALYYK010000517.1:0-2018 GCA_031983305.1 Candidatus Fimivivens sp.
AAGCCCGCCCAGATTAAGGAGGGCCTTGACGAATATGTCATCGGCCAAAACGAGGCCAAGGTTGCGCTGTCGGTTGCGGTTTATAATCACTATAAACGCATCTACTTCGGGGGCGCCGGCAACGTCGAGCTGCAAAAGAGCAATATCCTGCTGTTGGGGCCCACCGGTACCGGCAAGACGCTGCTTGCGCAGACGCTGGCCAAGATGTTGGGCGTACCGTTCGCCATCGCCGACGCCACCACACTCACCGAGGCAGGCTATGTCGGCGAGGACGTTGAAAATATTCTGTTGCGCTTGATTCAGGCGGCGGAGTACGACGTTCAGAAGGCGCAGCACGGCATCATCTATATTGACGAGATCGACAAGATCTCGCGCAAGAGCGAAAATCCGTCGATCACCCGCGACGTCTCGGGCGAGGGCGTGCAGCAGGCGCTGCTCAAGATCCTCGAGGGCACCGTTGCCAACGTGCCGCCGCAGGGTGGCAGAAAGCACCCGCAGCAGGAGTTTATCCAGATCGACACCTCGAACATCCTGTTCATCTGCGGCGGCGCTTTTGAGGGCATCGACAAGATCATTGAAAAGCGCGTCGCCACCACGACGATGGGCTTTGGCGCCGACATCCGCTCGAAAGAGCAGTCGGACGAGATGATGCAGAAGCTCATCCCGCAGGATCTCGTCCGCTTTGGGCTGATCCCCGAGCTGATTGGGCGTCTGCCGGTCATCACGTCGCTGCATGCGCTTGACGAAGAGGCGCTCGTGCGTATTCTGCTCGAGCCGAAAAACTCGATGATCAAGCAGTATCAGCGCCTGTTTGAGCTTGACAACATCGCGCTCGACTTTGAGTCCGACGCCTATCGCGAGATTGCGCATCTCGCCATCGAGCGCAAGATCGGTGCGCGCGGCCTGCGCGGCATTCTCGAGGGCGTGCTTTCGAAGCTGATGTTTGAGGCCCCCTCCGACCGCACGATTGAACGCGTAGTCATCACCAAGGGCTGCGTCAATAAGACCGGCGAGCCTGCCGTTTACAGAAATCCCGACCGGCTGCTGCCCGACGAAGTCGCTCAGCCGTTGCTGCCCGCCCCCAAAAAGGCGCGGACACGCAACGCCGGAACCGCTTCTTAATCCCCACGCTTTGTAAGCTTAATTGTCAGGGATAGACCCTTCGGAGGAGACCCCGTGTGCAACAATGCGACGGCAGTTGGGAATCCAACGAAGGGTCTTTTGTAATTTATAACACTTGAAAAATTCACGAGTTATTTAGTATAATATCTTAACAGCTAAGTGGGCTGTTTGATGTAAAGTAAGAAAATAAGGAGGTGCCCACTTTGAAAGAGAAAAAAACCGTATTGCAAAACCAGACCATGCCAGCCATTGCGCTGCGCGGATTGGTGCTTTTTCCGAAGATGGTGCTTCATTTTGATATCGGCCGCGAAAAGTCCATCCTGGCGTTAAACCATGCGATGGAAAACGACCGCAGAATTTTCCTCACGGCCCAGTCCGACGTACAGGACGATAACCCCGGCCCGAAGGATTTGTATCAGGTCGGTGTTGTCGCGCAGGTGCAGCAGGTCATTCGTGTGCAGGGCAGCGGCCTGCGTGTTATGGCCGAGGGCCTGTACCGCGCCAAGATGGTGCGCATCCGTCAGGAGGAGCCGTATTTCATCGCCGATATTCGGGCGTTCCCGACGCGGCGGTTATCAGCCGCTTCTCAGGATATGGCAAGCGCCTTGATTCGCACCGTCAAGAACCTGTTCCAGGAGTATTGCGAGCTTTCGCCCAAGATGCCCAAGGAGCTGGTGCTCGGCGTCATGATGTCGGAGGACCCCGCGCTGCTCTCGGAGTATATCGCGGGCAATGTGCCGCTGCCGGTTGAGGAAAAGCAGGAGGTGCTAGAGCAGTCGAATCTGCTGCGCCGCCTTGAAATCCTCGCAGAAATTTTTGAGAATGAAAACGAGATTTTGCGGCTTGAAGCAGGCATCTACGAAAAGGTTAAGAGCCGTGTTGACCGCAACCAGAAG
>DALYYK010000518.1:0-2014 GCA_031983305.1 Candidatus Fimivivens sp.
TCCAAAGAATTGTCGGATAAGAGAAATAAAGTCCCTGAGGAGGTTCCTATCTATGGCCCTCAATGGGAAGGGTCACCTTTTGAATTTGATTTGTCACAGCATGTTATCACTTTACAGCCCCAATCTGTGGTGAATAATACGTCACATGAAAATTCAAAACAGGAAATAAATGTATATATGACTAATGATTTTTCCAGTCCATTAACCCACGTTAGAGGTGATCTTTTAGAAACGAGCATAACGCCAACATGGGCGCATACTCTTGGTAGATCTCTTGCTGAACAAATATATGATAAACTAAATGCCGGAGGAACACTCTATTCAAACAATTGGTAACGTCAATTCAAACGACAGAAAGGGAGAAATAAAATGGACCTATTCACAGCAATTCGGGACGTCGTCCACGAAATATTACGCGTCGAGCCGTTGACGCGGGTGCAGTACGGCACCTTTACCGGCACGCACATGCGCATCGACGCGCTGCCGCTTGATCTGCCGATGGATATGATCGAGATTCCATCCGCGCTGCAAAGCTTTGAGGCAACGATGAGCTGCGCGCTCACCGAGGGGCAGGGCGTTGAGATTGAGGGCAGCGGCAGCGTGCGCAAAATTACGCTGACCGACGTGCCGGTGACCCTCACGCGCGGCTTAAAGCCGGGCGACAAGGTGACGCTGCTGCGGCATAACGGCGGGCAGAAGTTCACGGTGCTCGAGAAGCTCTAGGGCGGGGCGGCGGCGGGGCAAAATCCGCTCCGATGTACCGGGCTTATCCAGTCTAACCCGGCCTTGTCGCTCATAAGCTTTAGGGACAGGCGCTTTTTACGGGCAATCGGCCGCGCCGGGCTGTCCCACACAGAAAGGCGGTCCTTTTTATGTGGGCTTACTATTAAAGGAACAACGCGCGCCGCGCCGTGAGATCACAGCGGCGCGGGAGCAAGAAAGGAAGAACGTGATGATCAAGCAGGTAATCGACATTTCAGAGCACAACCTACGGCAGGGAGCGATCGACTGGCAGCGGGTGCGCGCCGCCGGCATCGACGGCGTCATGCTGCGCGCGGGCTGGGCGGGCTATCAGGGCGATCTGGTGCAGGATGATTGCATCGATGAGAGCATCAAGGCGGCGAGCGCGGCGGGGCTGGCCGTGGGGCTCTATGTCTATGCCTACACCAAGACACCGGCGGCGGCCCACCGCGCGGCGGGGCAGGTGGTCGAGATCGCCGAGCGGCACCCGGGCAGAATCAATATGCCGATCGCCTTTTGCGTGTGGGAGACCGACCTGCCCTGCCTTGTCGGTCAAGGCAAGGAGGGGCTGACCGACAGCGTCATCGCCTTTTTGTTTGAGGTGGAACGGCTAGGCTACTGCGGCGTTTTTCACACCTACACCGCCTTTGCGCTGACCTATTTAAACCTCACCCGGCTCTGCGCGCGCGACGTCTGGATTGCCGACTACCGCGGCGACGAGGCGGTGCTGCAACGCCAGCTCGGCCGCCGCGATTATGGCCTGTGGCAATATATCGGCGAGCGGGGCGAATGCGACGGCGTGCCCGGCGGCTGCCGGCGCAGTAATTGCTACATCGATTACCCGCTGTACATAGCCAAGCGCAAGCTCAATCGCCATGGCTGTACCGCAGAAGCCTAACGGCGATTTAAAGCTAAGAACGGAGATAAAGACTAAAGGCGAAAAACAAAGAGCAAAAGAAGGTATACGTCATTGGTAGCCGTACTTAAACGGCAGAGGCTGTTTAGCGCTGGCGCGCAGGAACGGTCCCACCCCGGCGCTTGCATGTTCTGCGGAATATGCGGGCATCTTTCACTGTGTTACAGATGCGAAGCACCTCGCGGGCGGGAGACCTTCGATAGGGCTTTGGAGCGACGAAGATCAGGGGGCTTGAAGAATACGGGTTTTGGTGATTATATGCCCCGTGTGAAGGGGTTAGCGTCCCACGCGCCGTTAGTTGGGCGCGCATCCAGACTTCTTACGTGATTATGCGCGCCACCTGCGTTTGAGGGGCCT
>DALYYK010000519.1:0-1997 GCA_031983305.1 Candidatus Fimivivens sp.
CAGGTCATCATCTGCTTTGGTATGGCCTTTTATTCCGGGGCGGCGCTCGGCTGCGGTCCGCGCGACTCGCTAATGCTGGCGCTGCACCGCAAACTGCCCCGGGTGCCGGTGGGGCTGGCGCGCGGCATTGTCGAGGGCACCGCGCTGCTTGCGGGCTGGCTGCTGGGGGCCAAGGTGGGCATCGGCACGCCGATTGCGGTGCTGGGCATCGGCTTTATCATGCAGGCCGTGTTCAGACTGCTGCGATTTGATCCCAAGGCGGTGCGGCATGAGGATGTTGTTATGACCGTCAACAACATTCGCAACCGGCAAAGCCTGCCGGAGAATTAATCCCTTTGTACGGCTTGTACATGTCGCCGCAGCCTATGGCCGCTCGTCGTAACGGGGTTACAGCTTGCTACGGATCATGATAAGCACGGGTTGCCAAGAACGGCATGCTTTGTTCTGTCGCCCAAAGCAAAGGCTACACGTAAAAAGTACGGATGTCGCCTTGAGGACGGCATCGGGAGAACCCCTTGTGGGCAGCTAAACCAAAACAGTCCACCGGACTGTTTTGGCTCCCGCTCCTGCGTCTTTTTTCGATAAAGCACACAGGCTTTGCCCCGAAACCGCTCGCATATATGCGCGCTTGCGGTTGCTTGATTTCGCTAATCGCAGCGGGCGATATGAATGCCCGCTGCGGCTTCCGTCAATGCCACAAACTTTTGAAAAAGTTTGATTAAAACTTTTGCGATTCACAATAGCAAAACGGCCCGACAATAGTTGTCGGGCCGTTTTTGCACCTTTAATTTACATCAGCGTAAGCTTATTCAACTGCAACGCCGCGATTCACCGGCGTTGCAAGCCAACTTTTCCAGCCGAAGGGCATCAACGCCCCGCGCGCCCTCTCAGCGGCGGCATCATCCGCAAAAAAACCAAATACCGCCGTGCCTGATCCGCTCATCGCACTGCCCAGCGCGCCCGTATCCATCAGCGCCCGCTTCATTTGGGCGACCGCCGCCACGGGGCAGCACTGCTCAAACACATTACCGCAGGCTGCGGCCACACGGTGCAGATCGCCGCTCTGTAACGCCGCGTACATCGGCGCCGCGTCGGGCTGGCTCGGATTTTGCATTGCATCGTACCGGCGGTACGCCTCGGGTGTCGAGACGCCCGCGCCGGGATGCAGAATCAGCAGCGCGCCGTCGGGGCAGGGGGGCAATGGCGTCAACATCTCGCCGATGCCCTCGGCCAACTGCGTTCCACCAATGAGGCAAAACGGCACATCCGCGCCGATTTTAACCGCCATCTTAAGCAATTGCCGCGTATCGAGCGGCTGCCCGAACAGCAGGTTGCAGGCCGCGAGCACCCCGGCGGCGTCGGCGCTGGCCGAACCCAAGCCGGCCTGATATGGCACCCGCTTTTGCAGCTTGATAAAAATTCCGCTGCGGCGCGGCAGCCCCGCCGAGCACAAAAATGCCTGTGCGGCGCGAAAAGCGGTGTTGCGTTCATCGACCGGCAGGGCGGGGTCGTCGCAGTTGAGCGTAACGCCCCCGCCCACGGTTCTAAACACCTTGATCTCATTACAAAGCGAGATGCTCTGCATCACCGAGCGCAGCGTGTGGTAACCGTCCTCGCGCCGGCCGGTGATCTCGAGCGTCATATTGATCTTGCCAAAGGCTCTGGCCGTTACAACCTCGGTCATGCCTGTTTGATTTCCTTTAGGAATTGGGCGATGCGCTCAAGCGCCGTCATCAGATGCGACATTGAATAGGAGTAGGAGATGCGGATAAAGCCCTCGCCGCATTCGCCGAACGCGTCACCGGGAATAACCGCGACGCGCTTGGCGTTTAACAGCCGCTCGCAGAATTCGGCGCTCGTGAGACCCGTCGTTTGAATGCACGGGAAGACGTAAAACGCCCCTCTCGGCTCAAAGCAGGTCAGGCCCATCGCGTTTAACCGGTCGACGAGCATGCGGCGGCGCATGTCGTACTCGTCACGCATCTCTAAAATCGCGT
>DALYYK010000520.1:0-1979 GCA_031983305.1 Candidatus Fimivivens sp.
GCCGATAATGCCGATCGTGATTGGCAGCGTGCTGCGGCTGAAAAACACGAGTAAAAAGAACAGGAAAAATCCGACGCCGTCGGCCAGCAGCACTTTAGCACGCGAAATTTTGCCGGTGACCGCCGCGCCCACCATACGCCCGGCGAAGATGACCAGCCACAATAGGCTGTTCATCATCTGCGAATGGCTGGCGCTCAGCACGCCGATATCCTGAAAATAGGTGACGAGCCAGCCGACAATCGCATATTCACAGGAGATGTAAAAAAACAGAATTGCGGCGGCCAGCCAAAATTGCCGAACCTTTAAAAAGCTGCGGTCGACCGAACGGATGCTCTTTGCCCCCGATTCGGGCGGCATCGGCATGCGCAGATAGACAACGAGCTGGCTGAGCACGAGCAGGAACAGGAAGCCCGCCATCAGCCGCCAGCCGTAGCCGGGCCAGCGCCGGGTTAAGGCGACCAACAGCAGCGGCGAGAGCAGCGCGCCCACCGCAAAGCAACCGTGCAGCAGGTTGTAGCCGCGCGTGGCTTTAGGTTCGGGCAGCGTGCTGATCATAACGCCCGAAAAATTGGAGTTGCCGCCCCGGGCGATGCCGGTCATCAGAAAGGCCAGCGCCAAAAGCAGCGGGTTACCCCAGCCGCTCGCAAAGATCAGATATCCCGCCGCCATCCAGACCGCCGTGCTTAAAATGCTGCGCCGTCGCCCGAGATAAACGGGCAGCACGCCGGACAACAGCACCGCGCAGAGGTTGCCGATCGACTGGCAGGAGAGCAGAATACCCGAAAAATCGTAGCTTAGACCATAGGTCTCGCGCAGAAACGGAATAAAGGACCCCAGCGGCTGTGAGGCGGCGCCGCTGATAAAAAAAGCGTACAAAACATTGCGAACAAGCGCGTTTTCCCGCTGCGACTCTTGCCGCATTGGTGTCAAAGCGTTCACGGCTCCTTACATGTTGATATTTAGCTTAAAAAATCAGTTAATTTCAAAATAACGGGCGGCGTTATTATAGCAGATGCCCTCGACAATCTTCTTGAGCGCCTTCTCGTCGTTGGGATATTCGCCGTTTTCGACCCAGCTGCCGAGCATATTGCACAGAATGCGGCGGAAGTAGTCGTGCCGCGCGTAGGAGAGGAAGGAGCGCGAGTCGGTGAGCATGCCGACAAAATTGCCGAGCAGCCCAACATTGGCCAGCGCCCTCATCTGCGTTTCCATGCCGCTCTTGGTGTCGTTAAACCACCAGGCCGAGCCGTGCTGAATCTTGCCGGGCAGATCGTCGGACTGGAAGCAGTTGAGAATCGTCGCAATCTGATCGTTGTCCGACGGGTTGAGCGAGTAGAGAATCGTCTTGGGGCACTCATCGGTCAAATCAAGCGCCGAGAGCAGCGCCGCGATGCTACTGCCGCAGGCAGTTTGGGCGATCATGTCGTAGCCGGTATCGGGGCCCATTTTAGCGTACATCTTCTCGTTGACGTTGCGCAGACAGGAATAGTGCAGCTGCATCGCAATGCCCCGCTTATGATAGGCGCGGCCCAGCGCCACGAGTATCGCGGTTTGATATTTCTCGGCCTCTTCGAGTGAAAGAACATCGCCCGCCATCGCCTTTTTATAGGCTGCGTCGGCTTCTTCCATCGTAAAAGGGCGGTACATGACATAATCTAAGCCGTGGTCGCTCGCGCGGCAGCCCATTTCGTAAAAGAAATCCAGCCGGGTAATCAACGCGTCGCAAACAGTCTGCGCCGAATCCAAACTTTCTTTGCCGACGCTTGCGGCGAGCTTGGCGATATAGTCGGCAAAGCCGGGCTTGGTGATATTGATGGCCTTATCCGGCCTGAAGGACGGGCAGACCTTGAATTTGATCGTTGGGTCGGCCTTGATCTTGGCGTGCCATTCCAACGTGTCGACAGGGTCGTCGGTTGTGCCGATGAAGGCGACGTTTGACTGCTCAATCAGCCCGCGCACTGTGAGCGCCGGGTCGTTTT
>DALYYK010000521.1:0-1975 GCA_031983305.1 Candidatus Fimivivens sp.
TGAAAAGCATGTCACCGACACACAGCTTAAATAGAAAAACCGCGCCGTCACAAAAGTTGGACGGCGCGGTTTTTAATTATGAAGCCGAAGCGGAGCATCGGTTTTGAGCGATCATACGCCGATTTATCGCATCGCGGTACGGCTATTACTATAATGAACTAACTTAAAAAATGGCCCGGTATGGCGAGATTATTTTTGGCGTTTCAAGGCGGGCACGCCGTTAGGCTGCCGCGTGTCAAGGAGGATAACGCAGCAGCGCGTAAAATAGGCCGCAAGACACTGGTGTTAAGATTAATCAATTGTAAAATAAGGCCTGCCGCCGCAAAAGAGCTAGGCTTTGACGAACACCAGCCTGTCGTCGGTAGAATGCGCGGGCGCGTAAACGTACCCCAACTGGTTAAAAGCCTTGATGTCCTCGGGTGTGGTGATATCGTGCTCGGCCAGAAAACGCACCATCTGCCCCCGCGCCATCTTGCACAGCGTCCCCTTTTCAACCAGCCTGCCGTTCTGCCATTCCCCAAAGGTGCAGGAGATCAACCGTACGCCCTTGGGCAGTCGGGCGGTTACCGCCCGACTGTATTCTTTGGATGCGAGATTCAGAATGAAATCAGTCTCGCCGCAAAGCTGGTCGGCCAGCTTGCGCCCCCAAAAGGCGTAAAGATCCTTGCGGCCGCCAACCGAAAGCTTGGCCTGCATTTCCAGACGGTAGGGCGTCACACCGTCGAAGGGGCGCAGCAACCCATAAAAGCCGGATAAAATGCGCAGATGCCGGCCGATATAATCAAAATGCCCGTCCTCAAAGACGCCGGGCGCCATATATTGATATTGGATGCCCTCATAGGCGAGGATGGCGGGCGTCAGGTTCTTGTCAAGCGCCATCGTGCGCAGCCGCTGTATATTCAGCGCGGCGATGGCGTCGTTACAGTTCCATAGCGCTTGCAGCGTTTTAGCCGGCACGGCTTGCAGCGTCTGCTTGATTATATCCGCCTCCGGCAGAAAGCGCGGCAGCGTGTCAAATGGCAGACTGTCGGTATCAACGTTCATTTTCTTTGCGGGGGAGATGATGATTCTCATGGGGCTGTTCCTCTATCTGTCAGTTCTGACACAGCCCCTAACCGCCGCGTTGGTTGGGGAGCCGCTGTATCGATTAATGAAATTTTTACTACCCGCCAATCGTAAGCGGGATTTTGTCTTGTGGTCGCCACGCTGGGCGGTGAGATGAAGGCGTTAATTTTCGTCCAATAAATAATGAAGCATTTTTTCAGGGCTTTCAAGAAAGCGACGGGTCAATTGGTAATGCTCGGTATCGCGGTAATCGACCGAGCGAAGCCCTGCCGTTGACAGCTCATACACCTGTGCGCCGGGGTAGGTCATCAGAATCGGCGAGTGCGTCGCGATAATAAATTGAGAGTGCTTTTTGACCAGCGCATGCATATGCGCTATCAGCGTCATCAGCCGGGTTGGCGAAAGAGCGGCCTCCGGTTCATCGAGCAGATAAAGGCCGTCGCCGCCAAAGCGGTTTGCGACCAGCGCGAGAAAGCTTTCTCCGTGCGATTGCTGGTGCAGCGATTTTCCGCCATAGCTGGCCGAAACAGGCGGCCTTCGCGCGGGGATTTCATCGAGCGTGTCAATATAGCTTGCAGCGTTATAAAAGCTCTCGGCCCGCAGAAAAAAGCCATCCTTTGGGAAGGCGTTTTTCACCAGCGTCAAATGCCGGTGCAGCGCCGAATGGGTGCTGCTGGTCGAAAAATTAAAGTTTCGCGTGCCACCCTCGGCGTTAAAGCCGCTGGCTACGGCAATCGCCTCGAGCAGCGTGGATTTGCCCGTGCCGTTTTCTCCCACCAGAAAGGTGACCGGGCTCGTAAAGGTCAGCGCTTCGACCTGCGACAGATGGCGCACCGCCGGCAGACTTTTGAGATAGGACTCTTCGTCCACCGGTGTTTTAAGCCGGATTCCGCTGATGTAGTTCCGATGC
>DALYYK010000522.1:0-1960 GCA_031983305.1 Candidatus Fimivivens sp.
ATAAAATTCGCCTATTTATATTAGCGGTGTTCGAACGGCGCCGTTTCTTGACAAAAACGGCATGCAGGGCGTATTATTGGAATGCACAAAAATCCACTGCGGAGGCACGTTTATGATTCTGACCATGGACATCGGCAACTCCAACATTGTTTTTGGCGTTCAAAAGAAGGACGGGCTGGCGTTTTCCGCCCGGATCAAGACCGATCCGCTGCGCACCGATACCGAGCACGCGGTGTTGCTTTCAAATATTTTTGCGTTACATGGCGTCGACACCAAGACGCTGACCGGCGCTGCCATCTCCTCGGTGGTGCCAAACCTGACCCCGGTGATGAAGCAGGCGATCAAGATGATCTGTGACGTCCCCGTGCTGGCGGTCGGCCCTGGTGTCAAGACTGGGCTTAATATCCGCATAGACGACCCGAGCACGCTGGCGGCAGACCTTTGCTGTACGGCGGTGGGCGCTATGACCAAATATCCGCTGCCTGCGATCATCGTCGACCTCGGCACCGCGACCAAGATCACCGTCGTGGATGCCAACAAGGCCTACATCGGCGGCGCGATTGCGCCCGGCGTGCTTGTGTCGTTGGGGGCGCTGGCCAAAAGCACGGCGCTGCTGCCCGCGGTGGGCCTGAGCAGTGAGCTCAAGGTCATCTGTACCGAGACGGTCGACGCAATGATGTCCGGCAGCATTCTGGGCACCGCCTCGATGGTCGACGGCATGATCGACCGTTTTACCGAGGTGCTCGGCGAGGTTAAAACCGTCGTGGCCTGCGGCGGGCTCGCAAACGCCGTCATCCCGCACTGCAAGCGCGCGGTCACCGTCGACAACGACCTGCTCTTAGACGGCTTGCTCGCCATCTACAAGAAGAACGTGTAACAGGCCCCGCATGCGGGTCAGGTTATAAAAAAATGCGCCGCATCCCATTTGTCGAGCGGCAGCAAGGAGAATGACAATGTCAAATTTGAAGAGAAGGTCCGGCGCGGGCAAAATGGTGCGCACAGCACTTTTGGCTGCAATTATCTTCGTCATGGCGTTTACCCCATTGGGGTATTTTAAGACCGGAGGCCTGAGCATTACGTTGCTGCCGGTGCCGGTGATCATCGGCGCAATTGTCATGGGACCGGTGACCGGGGCGGTGCTGGGGTTGACGTTCGGCATGACGTCGGTGATTCAGTGCTTCGGTCTTGAACCGTTTGGCACCGCGTTGATGGGGATTAACCCGATCGGCACAATTCTGACCTGTCTGGTGCCCCGCGCGGCGATGGGCTTTCTGACCGGCGTTATTTTTATGGCGCTCTCGCGGCTTGATAAAAAGAAGCTGCTCTCGTTTGCGGCCACCAGCCTGATAGGCGCGCTGCTGAACACCGTGTTTTTTATGACCTTTCTCGTGCTGTTTTTTTACAACACCGATTTTCTGCAAAAGATCATCGCCGGTATGGGTACGAGCGGTGTTTTATCTTTTGTACTGGCCTTTGTCGGCATCAACGGTTTGATCGAGGCCGTCGCCTGCTGTGTGCTGGCGGGCGCTATCTCAAAGGCGCTGTATACCGTCGCCGCACGGCAGCGGCTCTGATGCACCGAGCATAGCTACGCGAACATAGGGCGATATCTTCGCGTGGGGCGGTATTTAAAATCTGCGGGCGCACAAATGAATACTGCGATTGATGTATGAATGTATGCCGGTCGGCACCGTTTTAAGGCGGTGCCGACCGGCACTTTTTATCGGTATCAGCAGTCGGCTGGCTTTAGTCGCGCTATTTTCGTTGTCACCGTATCTTCTCGCCGCGCTTTGTGCAGGATATCCACAGTGGTGGCGGGGCTTTTCATAGAAATAGTCCGTTTTTGAACGCTGTATTGTTATATGTACAGCCTTAATGTGGAAATTTTTTGCGCGTGTCTCTTTTCTCATATCGCCGGGTGCGGTATAATAGCAAAAAAGGCGATGCCAATCGGACTTTT
>DALYYK010000523.1:0-1942 GCA_031983305.1 Candidatus Fimivivens sp.
CTATTGCTTGAAAAGAAAGGATTGGCAGTCTGAGCTTTCCGACCGGTTTATCGCCCATATCAAATCGGTGGCCCTAGAAAACAACGAAATTCATTGGTTTAACGCGCCCTTATAATGCGGATATCGACTAGCGCCACTGCTTTTGGCAATAGCAACCTATAATAAAAGGCTTGTGCAATCTTTCGCACAAGCCTTTTATTTAGCTAATTTTGCTTAATCGTTTTGCCGCTGCTTTGCGAGATCAAACCGCGCCAGCATCTCAGCGTCAGGCTGCTCGGTGGCCAACGTGACCACAACAATAACAATAACCGAAAGGATAAACGCGGGCAGAATCTCATACACGGCGAAAATGCCCTGTCCCGCTGACAAACCCTTGAGGTACTTAAAGACAATCGTTCCAAGCCCGCCGGAGAGGATACCCGCATAGGCACCCTTAAGGTTCATTCTGCGCCAGAACAGCGAGAGCAAAATGGACGGGCCAAAAGCGGCGCCAAAGCCTGCCCATGCGTAGCTGACCAGACCAAACACGCTGCTGTCAGGGTTGGCCGCCAGCGCCAGCGCGACGATCGAAACCGCCAGCACCGTAATGCGCGAGACCCACAGCAATCGCTGTTGGGGCGCGCCTTTGTTAAACTGGTAGTAAATATCGTTGGCAAACGCCGACGAGGTGACGAGCAGCTGACTGTCTGCGGTCGACATAATCGCGGCCAAAATGGCCGAAAGCAGAATGCCCGCCATAATCGGATGGAACATAGCCCGCACCAGTAGCATAAAGATGGTCTCGTGGTCGGCCAGGCCGTCGGTGTAATAAGCTCTGCCGGCCATGCCAACCGCCAGCGCGCCGGCCATCGAGATGATGACCCACACCATGGCGATAACGCGGGCCGGGCGTACAAACGAGGCCTTTTTAATACCCATAAAACGCGCCAAGATATGCGGCTGTCCAAAATAGCCGAGGCCCCAGGCCAATGCGGAAACGATCACAATGCCGCCGAAATCCTCAGAGATGCCAAGCTGCGTAAAGCCGGTGACCACCTGCTCTATTGCAACGGCAGGCTCAACAAAGTTGCCGAGCATCAACATCGCGGGCACAATAATCAGCGCGAGGAACATCAAAATGCCCTGAACTAAGTCCGTCCAAGAGACGGCCATAAATCCGCCCATGACCGTATAAGACACAATCACCACGCCGCCAATCACCAGCGCCGTGATATACGGAATCTCAAAAATAGTCGAAAACAGCTTTGCACCCGCAACAAACATGGAGGCGGTATAAATTAAAAAGAAAAACAAAATAAACAGCGCACAGATAATCTTGAGAAAGCCCTTTTTGTCATGAAACCGCTTCTCAAAATATTCGGGAATGGTCAGCGCGTCGTCCGCCACCTCAGAATAGGCGCGCAGCCGCTTTGCGACAAAAAGCCAGTTGAGATATGTACCGACCGCCAGACCGATCGCCGTCCAGACCGCTTCTTTTGTTCCCGCAACCGACAAAAACGCAAGACCCGGCAGGCCGGTCAGCAGCCAACCGCTCATATCCGAGGCCTGCGCGCTCATCGCCGCCACCCAGGGGTTTAAGCTTCTTCCACCGAGAATATAGTCCCCGATGGAGTTGTTTTTCCCCATAAAGAAAAAGCCGATGCCGATCATCGCCAGCACATAGACGAAAAAGATCAGCAAAATTACCGTTGTGTCCGACATAAAATACCCCTTCCTTCTATTTGCGGCAAACAGCCGCACACAGCATGTGTACACATGCGGTTGCATCAAGACGATATGCTTTGTATTATAAGCCACAACTGCATTTTGTTCAACAAAAATATGCAAATTATTTTTTTATTTTTAAAAATTTATTGATTTAAAGCCGATTATTTATTTCTGTCACAAAGAATTTAGCCACCAAAGGTTTTTAAAATCTGCATATCATCCAATTAATCCTGCA
>DALYYK010000524.1:0-1938 GCA_031983305.1 Candidatus Fimivivens sp.
GTCACGCCTTAAAGCTTGGAATCACTATAATACATAAATGCAGGAATAGCAATACCGTAATTCAAAATTTGTGAATTCTCTATTAAAAGCATGCGAATAAAAGCGAAACATTTTGATATTTTGAAATATAGATTCGCACTTCATTCATGCAACAAAATACACAGAATCTATAAATCTATTTTAGACGCTTTGCCGTTTTTAGGTTTAACGCACGTCGGCTGCCGGATCCGTTGATGCCACGAGCAATAAAGATTCACATCAAATGCCAAGCACAGCGCGCAGGAAAGATCTCAATTTCCTGCATAAAAAGCGTCCCGGTCGGGCCGATTTTTATGCGATAATTCATTTTTAAGTCATGTTGCGCTAAGCCATATTGCGCTAAGCCATATTGCGGTAATCAGCCTTTTTGTATAAACGACAGAAAGGCGTCCGCCTGATCCTGTAAAAACGGCGCGCTGGCGGTTAGCTCAAGTCGTCCCTCAGCGTCAAGCTGCTTGGTCGCGCCTGAAATTCTTAGACGGGGCGCGTTCATCACCCGCATGTTGAGCAGGCTGATCAGCGTCACAAGATGATCTTGAGAGAGCGCGGTGCCCAGCGTACCGGGAGTAATACCGCTGATGGCAGCCGGTTTTTCCCAAAGCGGCGTGGGCTCTTCTTCACTCGGCGACCTTGAGAGCCAGTCCAGCAAATTTTTTAGCACACCAGAAAAGAAATGGTTATATTCCGGCGTAAAAAACCAGACGCCGTCCGCCGCCGCCACAATGCCGCGCACCCGTGCAATCTGCTCGGGCATTGGCGTTTCAATGTCCTCGTTAAAAAACGGAATATCGGCATAGTCAAGCAGCTCGAAATCTGCGCGGTCGCCCACAGCGGTCTGCGCCGCCTTGGCCAGCTGGCGGTTGTAGGAATCTTTTCGCAGCGATCCGACGATCGCGACAATCTTCGGCTTTTTCATCATATCAATCCTTTTATCTATTTATTGCCGGTTTATGGTACCACACGCATGCGGTTGTCACGTTAAGAGGCAAACCGCCGCGCACAAACGAATGGTATTATTGCATATCAACAGCGGAGCCGTCGTTGCGCATCTATTACTGGCCCTTGTGCTTGACGAATGTGCCTTGGTTGAGCTCTTCAAACGCCAGCGCAAGCTCCTGCCGGGTGTTCATGACAATCGGCCCGCCCCACGCAATCGGCTCGTGCAGCGGCTTGGCCGAAAAGAACGCAAACCGCAGATCCGCCTCGGGCTGCGCCGTAACCGCAATAAAGTCCCCCGCGTCAAACAGCGCCGCTGTTTTAGTCGAAATATATTGATCGTTGATGGCGGCGTCCCCCTCTATTAAAAAGATGAACACCGTCTCATCCGACTTTGTCTCAAGCGAGAGCGTTTGGCCCCGCGGCAGTGCGATGTCATAGATCGTCGCCGGAAGGTGGCGCGGCGTCACCCCCGCAGCCCCTTCAAACTGACCAGACAGCACACGAATCTGCGCGCCATCCTTTTGAAGCTGGGGCATCATCTCCTGCGTGATGCCCAGATAGGCCGGCTCGGCCATTTTATCGCCGCTCGGCAGGTTCAGCCACAGCTGAAATCCAAGCATCCGTTCAGAAGCCCTGGGCATCTCCTGGTGTAAAATACCGCTGCCAGCCGTCATCCACTGGCTTTCTCCGCTGCCGATCGTACCCTGATTGCCCAAGCTGTCCTCATGTTCAATTTTGCCCGCGATCAGGTAGGTGATCGTCTCAATGCCCCTGTGCGGATGCATCGGAAAACCCGCCACATAATCGGCAGGGTCGGCGGAATCAAAGGAATCGAGCATCAGGAACGGATCAAAATCCTCGACATCGCGCTTGCCAAGCACCCGTACAAGGCGCACGCCCGCACCGTCAGTCGCCTGTTGCCCACGAACCAGTCTTACAATTTCACGTCTTTTCATATCC